>CAZWUK010000031.1:15591-24385 GCA_964636685.1 uncultured Oscillospiraceae bacterium | reverse complement strand
GCGCCGGGCTTTGTATGGTAGGTCACCTGTAAATAAAGCATGGGCTTTTCCTCCTTTCTAACGGTCAAAAGCGAAAAAAGCTGCAAGATGACATTTGCATCAGTATACTACAATTTCAAAAGGCGGGTAGTGGGAACGTTCCAAAAACATGCTATAATGGGTAAAAAACAGGAAAAGAGGCAAAAGGCTATGGGATGGAAACGAATGCTGTCAATCGCGCTGCTGACAACGCTGCTGTGCGCAGGCTGCGCCAAGGCGCCCGCCGCGATCGAGGAAACGCCGGAACCGACGGCAACGCCTGTGCCGGTGATGCAAAAGGATCTGGTGGTGCTGTATACCAACGACGTCCATTGTGCGGTGGACGGCGAAGAGACGATCGGCTACGCGGGTCTTGCAACAATCAAACGCGAGATGGAAGCGTCGGGCAACTATGTGCTGCTCGTGGACGCAGGCGACGCCATTCAGGGCGCGCCCATCGGTACGCTTTCCAAAGGCGAATATATCGTGGACATCATGGACGAAGTGGGTTACGACGTCGCCACCCCCGGCAACCATGAATTTGATTACGGGATGGAGCGCTTTTTTGAATTGACGGAGCGCGCGGAGTTTCCGTATGTTTCCGCAAATTTTACGGATCTGAAAACGGGCGCGCTTGCGCTCTCCCCCTATGTGATCCGCGAGTTTGACGGCGTCAAGATCGCCTTTGTCGGCGTCAGCACGCCGCGGACGATCACCTCCTCCACGCCAGCCTATTTTCAGGACGAGGACGGCAACTTCATCTATGGGTTCTGTCAGGACGAAAGCGGACAAGCGTTTTACGACGCCGTGCAAAAAGCCGTGAACGATGCGCGGCAGGAGGGTGCGTTCAAGGTAATCGCGCTGTCGCATCTTGGCATTGAGGCGGAAGCTTCTCCCTATACGTCGTCGGAGCTGATTGAGAATACCACCGGCATCGATGCGGTGCTCGACGGGCATTCGCACTCCGTTGTCTATGGAGAACGTGTGAAAAACAAGGATGGCGAACATGTTTTGCTCAGCTCGACCGGCACGGGACTGACCGCTGTCGGAGAGCTGTACATCACAAAGTCGGGCAATGTTTCCACCGGTCTTGTGACGGAGCTTCCCGAAAAGAATCCGGAGGTGACAGCTTATATCGACGTCATCAAATCACGATACAGCAGCTTGCTTGATACCGTGGTGGCAAACACAGAGGTGGAGCTGACCATCGTGGATCCCATGAACCCGACCGTACGCCTTGTGCGTTCGCAGGAGACGAATCTCGGCGATCTGAGCGCGGACGCGTACCGTGCGATTACGGGAGCGGATATTGCGCTCGTCAACGGCGGCGGAGTTCGTGAAAACATCAAAAAGGGCAGCATTACCTATGGCAATATTCTTGCGGTGCACCCGTTTGGCAATTACCTGTGTATGGTAGAAGCCACAGGGCAGGAGATTCTCGACGCACTGGAGATCGGGACAAGGAGCATCCCCGGCGAAAGCGGCGGTTTTTTGCAGGTGTCGGGACTGACCTATGAGATCCACAGCTATCTGCGCTCCGCGGTCAAGATGGACGAAAGCAACATGTTTGTCTCGGTGGACGGCGAATACCGCGTGAAAAACGTGACGGTCAACGGCGAAGCGTTGGAGCTTGACAAGGTCTATACGGTCGCCTCCCACAATTACCTGATCCAAAATGGTGGCGATGGAATCAACGTGTTTGCAAACAACGCGCTTGTGCTGGATAAGATCATGCTTGACAATCAGGCCTTGATCCAATATATCACCGAGAACCTTGGCGGCACGGTTGGCGCAGCATACGCCGATCCTTACGGACAGGGACGAATCCTGTTTGTAACAAGAAAGCCGCGCGGCTGAGAAGCGCGAGAGCCGCAGACCCGCCGCGGGTATCCGCAACGCACGGAGGAAATGAACGGCTTTTTCCAGCCTGAGTTTTCCGCTGCGCTTCCTTTCTCTCCTCATGACGCTGTATTTTATCTGCCCAAATCTTCGATGGAAAAACGGGGGAATACGGCAGTTTGGTTTACTGCTTTTTTCCCCCAAAAAAGCAAACGGGAAAGACCGCTTTTGAAAGCAACTCCGAGTAATCTTCGCTTTCTTTTGCTGCTTTTCTTTCTCGTGAAAGAAAAGCAGAGCGATCTTCCCCGAAAAACCAACGGGAAAGACCGCTTTTGAAAGCAACTCCGAGTGATCTTCGCTTTCTTTTGCTACATTTTCTTTCCTGTGAAAGAAAAGCAGAGCGATCTTCCCCGAAAAACCAAACGGGAAAGACCGCTTTTGAAAGCAACTCCGAGTAATCTTCGCTTTCTTTTGCTGCTTTTCTTTCCCGTGAAAGAAAAGCAGAGCGTTAACCGATGTAAAACAGCGGATTTGTCGGGACGCCGTCTACTAAAATTTCATAGTGCAGATGCGTGGCAAGCGCCTCGTTGTCGCAGGCCGTTAGCTTGCCGATGGGGTCATTTTGGTAAACGCGCTGATTGAGCACGACGGAAAGCTCCGACAGATGCGTCAGCCGCGAGACAAAGCCGTTGCCGTGGTCAATATCGACCACCGTCCCCATGGTGCCGCGTTCGCCGACAAAGACCACGATCCCGTCGCAAGGCGTGGAAACTTGGGCGCCCGCCTGCGCGTTGACGTCAAGTCCGTTGTGCATCACGCCGTCGTAAAAGCCAAAGTATTTGCTGACCTTGCCGCGCATGGGGTAGATGAAGGACAGCTCGCCCTTGTTCTTGCCGGTAGGGCCGTCGGTTTTGCCGGGTTTTTCGGATTTGGACGTATATGCGCCTACGCGAACGATGGACTGCCGCGCGCCGGTGATGGTCTGGGCGACTGGTTCGCCGGTTTGCACAAGCGCGCCGGCCCGATAGGTCAGCACGGTGCTGGTTGCCGTATAGACGCCTTGCCCCAGTTGCGTGATAACCCGCATGCCCTTGGGGATGGCGGCGTCGTTTTGCGTACTGGAATCCGTCGTCCCAATGGCGTACTCGGTGCGAACAGCCGTTACCTTGACGGGGATGAGCGATGGCGAAGACGAAAGCATCGAGAGCGCGGTGGCGCGATCGACGACCTGCACGCTGCCGGTTGCCGCCGTCACATAGATGGTGCAGTCATAGACCGCGTTTTCAACGATTTCGCCGACGCCCGCCACCGCCTGCGCGTTGAGGTTGTCCCATAAAAGCGCCTCGGCTTCGGCGCGGTCTTTGAGCGCCAGCACCGGCGTGCCGTCCACAACAATCTCATAAGCGCCCAGCGGGTAGGCGGGCGTGATTTCCGTCTCTACCGTTTCAAGCATTTCGTCGTCAATGCTGAGGGATACCAGTGATTCCTCCAGCAGGATGGGCGAATCGGCGTTGACGGAGGAGGTGGGGATGGCGGGCGCAAGCAGCGCATACAGGAAAAGCCCGGCCAGCACGAATGCGACGGAGCATAGCAATATTTTGGTAATGGAAAATCGTTTCAAGCGGGGCCTCCTTTCCCGCACCGCAAGGTGCGCGGTGTGAATTTTATCGAATGACATAGCGCGCCACGCAGTAGCCGGACACGCCGTTGACGGTGATATACGCCCAGCCGCTTACAACGGAGTGGACGGTGACGATGGCGCCGCGCTGCATGGTCAGAAGCACCTGTGTGCCGGAGGTCGAGGGCGCAGAGCGCAGATTGAGCTTGGTGCTGATGACACCATAGCTGCCGTTGCTCGTGACGGCGCTGCGGAAGGTCACGTATTTGTTGAATACGTAGCCGGATACGCCGGTGGCGGTGATCGTCACCTTATACCAGCTGCCGACGGAACCCGTCACGGTCACGGCGGTGTTGCGTGAAAGCCGCGCGATGCGGTTTTCGCTGGTGGACGGGCCTTTTCGGATGGCGACGCCGCTTGTACTGATGTAGGCAGCGTTTTCGGCGGTATCGGTGGAGGACGGCATATCGTCCAGCGCAACGTAGCGCGCGTAGACATAGCCCTCAAGTCCGGTGGCAAGCACGCGGACGCGATACCAGTTGCCAACCTTGGTGTAGACGCCAAGGAGGGTGTCGCGCCCCAGCTTGCCGCGGCTGTCCGTAGAGGTTGAGGCGCCCGTGCGAATGTTGACGGCGGTGCCGTTGATAGAGCCGGTCGCGCTGTAAGCGCCGGAGGGCTGATCCGTCGGCGCTGGGGAATCCGTGGGAACGGGGGTCGGCGTAACGTTTTGCGGCAGCTGCGTCGGGGTCGGCGACGGCGCGGGCGTCGTGCCGGGCTCCGGCGTGTTGGTGACGGTGGCCGGCGTATTGGTAATCAACGGCGGCTCCGGGGTCGCGGTCGGCTCCGCGGTGGCAATCGGTACGCTGGTACTGGTCAGGGACACGTAATTTTTAATGACGTAGCCCGTCGTGCCGGTGGAGACGACCTGCACCTTGTACCAGCCGTTTTCCATGCCGTAAATGGAAAGATTTGCGCTGCGCGCGAGCTTGCCGAGGCTTTTGTAGCTCGTGGACGGGCCGGCGCGGAAATTGACCGCGGAGCCTGTAACAACGCCTGTCGCCACAATATTGGCGCTGGTGAGGGTGACGTAATTGGAGTGAATGTACCCGGAAACGCCGGTATCGCGCACGGTGACGAGGTACCAGTCGCCGTCCATGCCGTCAAGCAGCAGCTCGGTGTCGCGCGAGAGCGAGCCCAGACTTTTGTAGCTTGTGGATGGGCCGCTGCGGAAGTTGACCGAGGCGGTCTTAACGCGTCCGGTCGCCTTGCCGGTGGTCACAATCGGCGCGGGGGTCGGTACGGCTTCGGCAGTCTCGGGTGAAATCACGCTGATGGCGCCGATGGTCGCGCCGCCGTAATAGTAGGCGAGAATATCACGGTAGTTCTTGCCCTCCAGCGCCATTTGCTGCGCGCCGCGCTGGCTCATGCCAACGCCGTGCCCGTAGCGGACGTGGTAGACGGAGGCGCCGTTTGCGTCGCTTACGCCATAGACAATGCGCAGCGAGGCGTTGGTAAAGAAGCCGTTGTCCGTCAATTCGGAGAGCGCAAACGTAATCACAACCGGAAAGGTCACTGCTTCCGGTATCGGGGTTGCGGTCGGCGCCGGAGTGGCGACAGCGCCGCTGCCCGGGAAGGTTGGGGTGAGAGACGGCGTCGGTTCAAAGGTCGGCGTCGGGGAAGGCGTCGGCTCGCCGCCCTCTGTTCCCGGTTCAGGCGTCAGCGTTGGCGCAAAGGTCGGGGTGGGAGAGGGCGTCGGCGCAAACGTTGGGGTGGGAGACGGCGTCGGCGTGGGGACTTCGGTTGGAGCGGGCGTCAGCGTCGGCGCGGGCATCGGGTGTTTGGGGTCAAGCTTTGCCGACAGCGTAAGCTGCATGGTGGCGCTCGCGTGCCCCCGGTAAATCTCGGTAGAGCCGGTGGACGAGGTGGTCGCCAGTTGGTCAACCGACACGATCGTATCAAAAAGGTAGCCCTCCGGTACGGTCGTGGGAGTCGCGGCAAGCGCCGCCTTCACCTTGCCCAGCACAAAGGCGTACAGCGCGTCGGAAACGGCTGTTTGCGCGAACGTCTTGGGAAAGTATACGATCTCGCGCGGCGAGGACGGGTTTTTGAGGTCGTATTCGTCAATGCCCTCCGAATAGGCGCCGTCATAGGGCGAGTCGCCGTTCCAGACGCTGCTGGGCTTTAGCATATAGCCGCCGTTGGAAGCGGCATAAAAGCAGGTCATGATTTCGTTGTTATAGTAGAGCGCGTCGGCAGCGGTGGCGTCTACGGCGGCGATGACGTTGGTATAGGTGGAGGTATAGCCCTTGTAGACCTGATCCGAGGAGGTGTCGCCGATGTCATAGCTGCCCGAACCGCCCGTATGCCGCAGCGCGTAGCCCTTGGCGGCGACCGCCTGCGCCTTGAGCGCTTCGACGGGGAAGGTGTTGCTCATTTCGTGCCCGACAACGCCGTAAAGATAGTGCGTCAGCGGGACGCGGTTGACTACGGCCAGCACGGAATCCTTGGCGGTGATGGAAAAGTGTCCGAGGTAAAAACGCGTGCCATACAGCCCGGAGAGGGAGATTGAGCCGGCGTCACGCGAAAGAACGTTCCTTGTGATGGTGACGCTGCCGCCCGAATAGAGCTGCCCCAGCTCGGAATGGGTGACGGTAACGACACCGCCCGAACCGGAGACGGTGAGCTTGCCGCCGGTAAAGCCGACGCCCGCCTCCTCCAGCGTATAGGTGCCGTTCACAGTCATGGCAATGCTCTTTGCGCCGTTGGTGGACAACAGCACGCGAATATAGGTCATGTCCGCGTGCGCCACGTTCCCGGAAAAGGGGATGGCGAGCGCCGCCATGACCACGGCGATCAAAAGAGCCAGTTTTTTCTTCAACATCTCAACACCTCGTTACGGTCGCGGCGAATGACCGTTCTTAGCACAGTTTACAGAATTTACGCCATTGAAAAAAGGGACGGCGGCGATTATTCGCGGATTATTCACATTGCCGATACACGTCGGCTAAACGCTTTTACAATATGCCGAGAAAGCGGCATGAGATACCGCGTTCTTTGCCGAAAGCGCGCTTTGTTCGTCGCGGAACAGGCCAAACACCGCGCTGCCCGAGCCGGTCATGGAAACGCCGACAGCGCCCGCGTCCTTGAGCTGCGTTAGGAGCGTGCCGATTTCGGGGACAAGCTCGACGGCGGGCTGCTGCAAGGCGTTGGAAAGACACGCGCCAAGCTTTTCCACATCGCCCGCGGCAAGCGCGGCAATCGCGCCCGCGGTATCGGGACGGGATCTTGGCAGCGTCAGACGGGAAAAGAGCGCTTTGGTGCTGACGCCCTCCTTTGGCTTTGCCACGACAAAGTGCAGCAAAAAACCGGGAAGCGGCGTGATGATCTCCCCGACGCCCTCGCAGCGCGCAACGCCGCCGTGCAGGCAGAAGGGAACGTCCGCGCCCACGGAGAGCGCCATGTCGAAAAGCTGCGCGCGGCCCGTTTCGCCGTAAAGCCGGTCGAGCGCATACAGCACCGCCGCCGCGTCCGCGCTGCCGCCGCCCATACCCGCTTCCGCCGGGATCGTTTTAACGACGCGGATGCTTGCGCCTTTTCCGGTGACGGCGCGGTAAAGCTCGGCCGCTTTTTTCAATGTATTTTCATAAGGAAGCCGCATCCCGACGGCGGTGACAGAAACATCTGATGCGCGTGTGACCGTCACGGTATCGTAAAGATCCACCGCTTGCATGATGGTATCGAGCGCATGATAGCCGTCCGTGCGGCGGTACAGTACGCCGAGCGTCAGGTTGAGCTTTGCATAGGCTCTTACAGTCATACTATCCATGCTTGCATTATAACAAACCTTTTTCTGTTACGCCATAGAATATACTGGATGTAACCGCGCGGGAAGCTTGCTTTTTGATCCCTGTGCCGATATGATAAAAAGAATGGATTTGCAGATTGGCCGCAAGCAGGGTTTTGCGGCAGGGGAAGGCTATCATGATGAAATTTTGTCCGCTGTGCAGCGGTTCTTCGGGCAACTGTTCCTTGTTGTCCGCCGGCGACGCCAATATCCTTGTGGATGCGGGCGTTACGGCAAAGCGCATTACGGAGCTGTTGGCGCTTGTCGATGTGGAAATGGCAAACATCGACGCGATTGTCGTGACGCATGAGCATTCCGATCACATTAAGGGCGTGGGGGTGCTGGCGCGAAAATATCACATCCCCGTCTACGCAAACGCCGATTGCTGGGCGCAGATGAAGCGCTGCGACCCCAACATTCCGCAGCCGAGCGTGCGCGTGTTTGAGTCGGATCATCCGTTTTACTTCAAGGGCGTGCGGATATTCCCGTTTTCCACGCCGCACGACAGCGTGCATTCGGTGGGCTACACCTTTGAATACGACGGAAAAAAGTGCGCGGTCATGACCGACGTGGGGCATGTGGACGCGCGCCTGATCGGGATACTGGAAAAATCGGATCTGCTGCTGCTTGAAGCAAACCACGACGTGGACATGCTCAACGCCGGCAGCTATCCGTACTCGCTCAAAAAGCGGATATTGTCCGCACGGGGACATTTGTGCAACGAGGACGCGGGGCTGACGCTTGTGCGCCTGCACGACAAGGGCGTTCGGAACGTGATCCTCGGGCATTTGTCGCAGGAGAACAACACAAAAGAGCTGGCGCTTGTGACCGTGCAGACGGTGCTGGAGGACGCGGGCTGCCTGGACGACATGCACATCATCGCCGCCGAGCGCGACTATCCCTGCGGCGTATTCGACTTGGGCGCATAAAGGAAAAACGCTATGAACATTCGCATCCTGTGCGTGGGAAAGCTCAAGGACAAGTTCTACATTGAAGCTGCGGCGGAATACAGTAAGCGGCTTGGACGCTACTGCCAGATAGAGATTTGCGAGGCGCCGGACGAGAAGACGCCGGACTCTTACAGCGACGCCGAAGCGCGGCAGGCGATGGACAAGGAGGGCGAGCGCTTGCTAGCTAGGATTCGTCCCGGGGAGCATGTGATCGCGCTGTGCATCGACGGGAAGCGGATGGACTCGGTCAAATTTTCAGAGCGCTTGACGGCGCTCTTTGACGACGGGAGACAGACGGTCGATTTTGTGATCGGCGGGTCGCTGGGGTTGTCGCAGGCGGTGCTTGCGCGCGCCGATGAGCGGATGTCGATGTCGGACATGACATTCCCGCACCGCTTGGCGCGCGTGATGCTGCTCGAACAGATCTATCGCGCGTTCAAGATCCGCGCCGGTGAAACCTACCACAAATAACCTACTTCTTTTTCGCGAGAAAAAGAAGTAGGCAAGAAAAAGCGAAGATAACTC
>CAZWUK010000031.1:12075-15491 GCA_964636685.1 uncultured Oscillospiraceae bacterium | reverse complement strand
TCTTTTTCGCGAGAAAAAGAAGTAGGCAAGAAAAAGCGAAGATAACTCGGGGTTTAAGAGACGGACAGGCTTTGTCTGTCTCTGTTTTTGGGAATCGGGAGAACGACCTACTTCTTTTTCGCGAGAAAAAGAAGTAGGCAAGAAAAAGCGAAGATAACTCGGGGTTTGAGAGACGGACAATCGTTGTCTGTCTCTGCTTTTTTAACAATGCCTGAATAGCCGTTGCAATCCCGAGATATCTTCGCTTTCTTTTGTTTCTTTTCTTTCTTGTGAAGGCAGAAAGCAACAGGCAGAAGAAAGCAAGAATAGGAGAAAGTCCACCATTGCCACACCGCTTTCTTTTGTTTCTTTTCTTTCTCGTGAAAGAAAAGAAAGGATGGTTGACGAAACAAAAAAATCAAGGTAGGATAAGGGGCTACCGCCTTTGCGGGAAACATGGAGGAATTATGGAACGCATCAAACCCAAGCTGCATAAAGTGACGCTGGTTGACCGAACCTTCTGGCGGGCGATATTACCGTTGGCGGTACCGATCGCGCTGCAAAATCTTTTGATGACGTCGTTTCGGCTGGTGGATACGCTGATGATCGGGCGGCTGGGGGATACGTCTATTGCTGCGGTGGGGCTTGCGGGACAAGCTTCCTTTTTGATAGAGCTGATCGTGTTCGGACTTTCGAGCGGCAGCTCGGTATTCATTGCGCAGTATCATGGCGCGGGAAACCGGCGGGGTGTGCAGCGCTCCTTTGGCGCGGCGCTGCTGTTTGCGGTTCCGCTGGGGATCGTGTTTACGGCGCTTTGCTTTTCGTTTCCGGAACGCGTCATGTTGCTGCTCACCGACGAGCAGCCGCTGATCGAGGCGGGAGCGCAATATCTGACGTACGCATGCTTTTCCTTTTTCGGCATTTGCATTTATACGCCGCTCTGCGTCGTGCTGCGTTCTACGGAGCAGGTGCGTCTGCCGATGATTTCCAGCATCGTGGCGAGCCTTGCGAACGTGGCGCTGAACTACATCTTCATCTTTGGCGCGTTTGGGCTTCCGGCGATGGGGGTTGCAGGCGCGGGACTGGCGACAGCGATCAGCTCGCTGATGAATCCCGCGATCATACTGATCCTATCGATCAAGGAAAAGAACATTATTATCTCTCCGCTCAAGGAGCTGCTGGACGTCAAAGGCTTCCTTGGCCCGTTCTGGAAGCGGGTGTTTCCGGTGCTGTTTAACGAATTGATTTGGTCGCTGTCGATTGTGGGCGTCAACATGGTGTTCGGACGGATGGGACAGGATAACTACGCTGCGCTGACGGTATTTCGAACGGTGGAGAACATCGTGTTTGTGTTTTTTGTGGGCATTTGCAACGCCTGCAATATTCTGGTGGGCAAGCGGATCGGCGCGGGGGAGATTGACGAGGGCGTGAGCTATGCCAGACGGTTTTTGCGACTTGTTCCGATCTTTGGCGTCATATTGGGACTGATCGTATTTCTCCTGCGCGAACCGGTGGTGGGGTTGTTCGATCTATCCGAGACTGCGCACCGTACCGCCGTGATTCTGCTGATCGTATACAGCATTGAGGTGGGGATCCGGAACGTACCGTACCTGACCGTCGTCGGCGTCTTTCGCGCGGGCGGAGACACCAGAATCGGTCTGTTGGGCGACGGGGTGGTGCAGTATGCCGTGCTGCTGCCGCTTGTCTATATCTGCGGGCTGGTGCTGCGGCTGCCGTTCCTTGAAACCTACATCATCATGATCTGCGCGGACGATTTGCTCAAGTGCCTGATCTACCTGCCGCACTTTTACAGCATGAAGTGGATCAAGCCTGTGACAGAGCCGGCGAAGCAGGAAATCGCGGGCGGCGAGACGACGGTATAATTTGCTTTTCCCACGCCTTATGATATAATACGGTTGCTTCGATTGTTGAAGACGGCTGCTTTGCCGCGTCGGAAAGGTATACCCATGCGTAAGTCCAAAAAGGGGATGTCCCCTTTACAGATTTTGCCAATCGGCTTTCTTTGCATCATATTGATCGGTGCATTTCTTTTGATGCTTCCGATCGCCTCGGTGGATCATCAATCGCTGCCGTTTTCCAGCGCGCTGTTTACCGCAACAAGCGCAACCTGCGTGACCGGACTGGTGGTTGTAGATACCGGTACGCACTTCACTCTGTTCGGACAGATTGTGATACTGCTGCTGATACAGATGGGCGGACTTGGTTTTATGACCGTTTCCACCATTCTTTTCTCGTTTACACGCCGCAAGATCTCTATGCGCGACCGCCTGACGATCGCCGAAAGCCTCGGTGAAAACCATTTGCAGGGCGTGGTACGGCTGGGGCGCACCGCGGTTCTTGTGACGGGCGTGTGCGAAGGGGTGGGCGCCGTGCTGCTCTCCATCCGATTTATTCCGATCTACGGTCTGCTGCGTGGCGTCTGGTACGGTATTTTTCACAGCGTATCGGCGTTTTGCAATGCGGGATTTGACTTGATCGGCGATTTTGCGTCCTTTACGGCCTATACGGGCGACGCGCTGGTCAATCTCACGCTGATGGCGCTGATCGTTGCCGGCGGACTGGGGTTTTCCGTGATACTGAACATGTTTCGGGCAAAACGCTTCAAGTATTTTAGAATGCACACCAAGATCGTCGTATCGTGGACGATTGGGCTGATCCTTGTGGGCGCGCTGCTGATTATCTGCATGGAGTACGACAATCCGCAGACGCTCGGGAAAATGCCGTTTTTCGAAAAGCTGCTGGCCGGCACATTCCAATCGGTAACGCTGCGCACCGCGGGCTTTAATACCATCGACCAGCTGGCGCAGCGGGACGCGACCAAAGCGCTGGGCATCGTGCTGATGCTGTTTGGCGGCGCACCGGCAGGCACGGCGGGCGGTCTGAAGATCACGACCTTTGTGACGCTGCTTACAACGATGCACGCTTATGTGCGCGGACGCCGGGATACGGTGATTTTCGGACGTACGGTTGCCAGCGAGCAGGTGCGGCGCGCATTGACGGTGTTCCTGATTGGCAACATGTTCCTGCTGGGCTGCACGATGGCGGTTTCCATCCTAGAACATGGACACGCCGCCGGCGGCTATGGCATTTTGAACCAGATGTATGAAACGACGTCCGCACTGTGTACGGTGGGCGTATCGGTGGGCGTGACTGCGGTAACAGGGATGGCGTCCCGGATGATCCTGTGCGCAATGATGTTTGTCGGCAGAGTCGGGCTTCTGACACTGGCGTTGTCGCTGACGGAGGGCATGAAGACCGATGCGTTCATGCACTATCCGCAGGAGGATATCATGATCGGCTGAGGTCGGATACGGGTAGAAACCCCGTCGCTTCCCGTTGCCCCGTCGCTTTCTTTTGCTTCTTTCTTTCTTGTGAAAGGGGAAGCAACAGGCAGAAAAAGCTGGGAGGAAGGAAAG
>CAZWUK010000031.1:0-11975 GCA_964636685.1 uncultured Oscillospiraceae bacterium | reverse complement strand
TTTCTTTCTTGTGAAAGGGGAAGCAACAGGCAGAAAAAGCTGGGAGGAAGGAAAGCCCTCCATTGCCCCATCGCTTTCTTTTGCTTCTTTTCTTTCCCGTGAAAGAAAAGAAGGAATTTTAAAGGAGATATGTATGGCAAAGAGTTTCGTGATTATCGGGCTGGGCCGGTTTGGCACCAGTACGGCAAAGATGCTGTCCACCCTCGGTCATGAGGTGCTGGCCGTAGATAAACGAGCCGACCGTGTGAACGCGGTCAAGGACTTCGTGCTGCACGTGGTGCAGGCGGATACGACGGACGAGCGGGTCGTGGCGCAGCTCGGCATTCGTAACTATGACTGCGTCGTCATCTGCGTGGGCGACGACATTCGCACGTCGGTGCTGACCACAGTGCTGTGCAAGGAGATGGGAGCGAAGAAGATCATCGCCAAAGCACAGGATGACCTGCATCAAAAGCTGCTGGTCAAGACGGGCGCGGATCGTGTTGTTCAGCCGGAGCATGACGGCGGGATTCGGCTTGCGCGGTCGCTGGTCGCCGAGGGGGTGCTGGATTCGCTGGATCTTTCGGAAGAATACAGCATCAATGAGATCGTGCTCCCAAAATCCTGGGCGGGTAAAACGCTCAAGGGCCTGGATGTGCGTAAGAACTATGGAATTTCCGTGATTGCCGCGCGGCGCGACGGACACATCTGCGTCAATCTTGATCCGAACGATATTTTGCACACGGATGATACGCTGTATGTGCTGGGGGACAACAATAGCTTGAAAAAGCTCGATAAGTAACGATTTTATTTCTAAATGCCAAAACCAACCGAAAAAGTGGCGTCCGTGAGGATCGCCACTTTTCTTTATACCGCCTGCTAGCTCTCGTACTAACCCTCGGTACATTTTCAGAGGTTTCCGACCCGGCACGGTCGGAGGTACCAACACACATGCGGGAAGCTTACGCCACGTCGGTATCCATCAGAAACTGCAAAAACCGCGCGGTGTCCTTTTCGCTGTTGACGTCCAGCGAAATGTTCTCAATGGCGCCGTTGACAGCGGCAATGCGGAGCATCGCCTGCGCGAAGCGGTTGTTGCGCAGATCTTCCACAGCGTCAGGATCATGAATGGTCACAGGGCTCTCGCAGCTGTCGATGGTCTTAATCAGCGCCTCACCCGAAACATTGTTCATCTGAATCATTTTCTATTCCTCCCCTTCGGAATCTTGTTTTCTTTATTTCTTATGCTATAATAATAGTGTCATAAAAGCGGTAATACAATCAGTATATCGCCAATAACTATGACAATGCCGCCATAAAGCGGCGCCTGTATATAAATAGCTATATGTGCGTATGCAGGACGGTTATAATCATCCTGCAAAAAAGGAGATCAAAGGATGCAGTTCACCAATCTGGAGTTGGATGCTACCGGGCGTGAAAAGGCGGTTCGCGGCACGCCGATGTTCCCATGCGCGATTTATGACACGGATATCAGCAAGTTTACCGGCGGTGAGATCCCGTGGCATTGGCACGGCGAGCTGGAGCTGATGGTGGTCAAGGAGGGGGCGCTGGCGCTGTGCCTGCCAGAGCGTAAGGTGCTGCTGCGGGCGGGGCAGGGCGCGTTTATCAACGCCAACGTGCTGCATTCCATTCGTCCCATGGGGCAGCCCGGCGGCAGATTTTTGACGCTGGTGTTTGACGCGGCGCTCATCGGCGGCGCAAAGGAGAGCGCGTTTCACGTGAAATATGTTCGTCCGGTATTGACGTGCCGCGCGTTGCAGTTTTTCAAGTTTGACGATTACACGCCGTGGCAGCACGAAGCGATGGAATGCTTTCTGCACGCTTATGACTATTACGCCAACGAACCGTTTGGCTATGAGCTGCTGATCCGTTCCGACCTCTCGCGGCTGTGGTATCTCCTGACAAAAAATCTCCTGCACGTGCTTGCTGCCGCGCCCGCGCCCACGGAGACGGACGATGATCGGGTCAAGCGAATGCTGGTGTTCCTACAGGCCCATTATGCCGAGCCGCTCACGCTGGAACAAATCGCAGCCGCGGCAAACGTCAGTCAGCGGGAATGCTTCCGCTGCTTCGAACGGACGCTGGGCATGCCGCCGGTCGAATATCTGGTGCGGTATCGCATCGGCGCCGCCGCTGACCTGCTTGCCGGAACCAGACAGTCCGTCACCGACGTTTGCTTTGCCGTCGGATTTCACGACCCAAGCTATTTTTCCAAGGTATTCCGCAAACAGCTTGGCTGCACGCCGCGAGAATATCGCGCTGCGCATGCCGCGGCGCTGCCCGGTACGCCGGAGTAACCTTCTTTTCTTTCGTGAGAAAGAAAAGAAGCAAAAGAAAGCGGTGTGGCAAAGAAGGGCTGTTCTTAACCCAATCCTTTTTCTGCCTGTTGCTTCCCGATTCGCGAGAAAAAAAGAAGCAAAAGAAAGCGGTGTACTTAAAAACAAAGACAGGCAAGCACGCCCGTCTTTGAAGCCTGAGATATCTCCGCTTTTTCTTGCCTACTTCTTTTTCCCGTGAAAAAGAAGTACGGTAGCGCCGCATGTGCCGAAAAAACAAAGACAGGCAAGTATGCCCGCCTTTGAAGCCTGAGATATGTTCGCTTTTTCTTGCTTACTTCTTTTTCTCGTGAAAAAGAAGTAGGAGAAGTGGGTTATAGTACCAAACGATCGTTCACGACGTCGCTGCCGCTGGCTGCCGTAAAACGTGCAAGCAGCGTTTCGACCGTGAGCGCTGACTTTTCCGCTCCTCGAATGTCCAATGCCACCTTGCCCTCGCTCATCATGATGAGCCGGTTGCCGTGGGCGATGGCGTCGCGCATGTTGTGCGTGACCATCATGGTGGTCAGCTGGTTTTCCTGCACGATTTGTTCGGAAAGCTCCAGCACCTTCTTTGCCGTCTTGGGGTCAAGCGCTGCGGTGTGCTCGTCCAAGAGCAAAAGCTTGGGCTTTTGCAGCGTCGCCATCAGGAGCGTGAGCGCCTGACGCTGACCGCCGGAGAGCAGCTTGACTTTTGTGGAGAGCCGATCTTCCAACCCCAGATCCAGTCGCGCCAGCTGCGCTTTGAAGAACTTGCGCTCCTCGCTGGTAATGCCCCAGCCCAGACCGCGCTTTTTGCCGCGGCGATATGCCAAAGCAAGATTCTCCTCAATCCACATGTTGCCGGCAGTGCCCATCATCGGGTCTTGAAATACGCGCCCGAGCATCGGTGCGCGGCGATGCTCCGGCATCCTCGTCACATCCGTGCCGCCGATGGAAATCTGCCCGGCGGTGGGGGTGGTCACGCCCGATACGCAGTTGAGCAGCGTGGATTTCCCAGCGCCGTTGCCGCCGATGACCGTCACAAAATCGCCCGCGTCCAGATGCAGATCCACGCCGTTTAAGGCAACCTTTTCATTGACCGTACCCGCATTGAACACAATGCGTACGCCTTTCATATCCAGCATCAGTTTGCCCTCCCGGACGCGGCCTTGCGCGTTTTTACATAGTCCTTGAATACCGGCAGCGCCAGCGCGATTGCCACGGTGATGGCGGTAAAGAGCTTGAGGTCGTTGGCGGGCATGCCAAGCTTGAGCACCAGCGCGATGATGATACGGTAGGTCACGGCGCCGCAAACGATGGACAGCAGCGCGTTGAAGAACGAACGCCGACCAAAGAGCACCTCGCCGATGATGAGGGAGGCCAGCCCGATGACGATGGAGCCGGTGCCCATCTGAATATCCGAAAAGGTCTGGCTCTGCGCGATCAAGCCGCCCGAAAGCGCGACTAGACCGTTGGAAAGCACAAGCCCGAGGATAATCATTTGATTGGTATTGACGCCCTGCGCGCGCGCCATACGGCTGTTGTCGCCGGTGGCACGGATGGCGCAGCCGATCTCGGTTCCGAAAAACCAGTAAAGGAACGCGAAGGTCGCCGCGACAAACAGCAGCCCCACCGCAATGATGGCAAGGTTTTTGTTGAGCTTGAGCGTGTCGGTAAAGAACGAGAATACCGTCGGCATCTTGAGCAGGGAGATGTTTGCTTTGCCCATGATGCGCAGGTTGACAGACCAAAGCGCGATCATGGTGAGAATGCCGGAGAGCAGCGCGGGGATCTTGAGCATGGTGTGCAGCAGACCTGTCACAAGACCCGCTGCCATGCCGCCGACAAAGGAAAGCAGCAGTGCAAGATACGGATTCATTCCGCTGCTGATGCAGATTGCCGCGATGGAAGCGCCCATGGTGATGCTGCCCTCTACGGTCAGATCCGCCACGTCCAGAACGCGATAGCTGATGTAAACGCCGAAGGTCATGAGCGTCCAGAGAAGCCCAAGGGCGACGGCACCGGTCAGTTCGTTGAGCATGCTATACCTCTTTAGAAATCGTTACCGCTTTTATCGTGAAAAAACGGGAAAAACGGAATATCGGCACAATGCCGCCTTGCCAGTGTACCCCATATTGGGGGGAAAAGGAAGAAATTTTGCAATAAAAACCGAATCGGTGAAGATAGATTCGGGCAAGGAGTTGCTGCTCCTTGCCCGGTGCGCCAAGCCGCGCCCTTATCAGGCTTCAGGCTCCACGACGTACTGCTGAAGATCTTCGGGGATCGTCAAACCGATTTCCGCCGCGATCTGACCGTTGATGACATAATCAAAGTCCGTCTGGCTTTCGACCGGCATGCTGGAAACAGAAGCGCCGTCCTTGAGAATGCGCACTGCCATCAGACCCGTCTGGTAGCCGAGGTTGTAGTAGTTGATGCCAAGGGTGGCAAGACCGCCGGCTAGAACCATGCTGGACTCGCCGCAGATGACGGGCGTTTTTGTTTCGGCGGTGACGCCGTACACAACGGGCATGGAGGACGCGAGAGTATTGTCGGTGGGGATGTAGATCGCGTCGCACTGTCCGGCGAGCGTGGACACCGCCTGCTGCACGTCGTTGGTGGAGGTGACGGTGATCTCGGTGTAGGTAAGACCTTTGGCCTCCACGGCGGCCTTTGCAAGAGTCGCTTGAACGACGGAGTTTGCTTCGCCGCCGTTATAGATGCAGCCGATGGTCTTGGCTTGCGGGGCAAGCTTTACAACAAGATCGATCTGCTCGGCGATGGGGTTCATATCGGTCGTGCCGGAGACGTTGCCGCCCGGCACCGCGTTGGAGGCGACCAGATTTGCCGATTCGTAATCGGTGACGGCGGTGGCAAGGATCGGGATCTCGGTGGTTTTGCCGGCCATGGCCTGCGCGGCGCCCGTGGCGATGGCAAGGATCAGGTCACAGTCCTCGCTGACGAACCGGTCGCCGATGGTGGAGAGGTTGGATTGATCGTTCTGGGCGTTCTGCACATCGAGAACGATGGTTTCGCCATCCACGTAGCCATTGTCGGCAAGCGCCTGAATAAAGCCTTCACGCGCGTTGTCCAGCGCGCCGTGCTCGACCAGCTGGCAGACGCCGATGGTGAGCTTTGCATCTTTTTGGGATTCCGCTTTGCAGCCCGCAAACGCCGCAACCATAACAACCGCAACAAGCAGGGCAATGATACGCTTTTTCATATTGATTTTCCTCCGTTATCGCTTTGACGGTTCCTCCGCCGGTGTAAAAAAAACAGATCCGCCTGAAAAGGACGAATCTGTCGTGTTACCACCTTTTTTCGCTGCTGCCTTGCGGCAAACAGCCTCTTGGGCCCCATCGGCCCGACGCTGTAACGGGCGCTCCCGATCCGGCTTACTGCTCTTTCGGCCGATGGCTCGCCGGATGAATTCTTCTGTGAACTGCCGCGCTCTTACACCGACCGGGCGCTCTCTTGGGACAGGAATCACAGCTTACTTGTTCCGGGTCAATACCGCTGTATATGTCGTTGACGGAGATTATAATATATAATATACCGTGTGTCAAGATTTTTTCTCAATCCTCCAGCACAATATTTTCCGCATGCAATCCGGCGGGGCTTGTGATGCGCTGGATCAGCAGAAAGCTTGTGTTGCCTGTGACCACGAAGGAACCGGTTTTTCCCTGATAGGTCAATGTCGTATAGATGCGTCCGTTGTCGTCCGTGGGGAGGATGACAAGCGTATTTTCCGCGCCGAGATCGAGCCGGATAGCGCGGGTTTTATCGCCTTTGACAATCAGCGCCGGCATAGGAGCGCCGGCAGTCACCTGCTGATACAGCGCGGTCACATTATCGGCGGCAATTTGGCAGATTGTATCCTCTCCGGCGGCATACAGCGATTCGTTGTACTGTGCATAGGAAAAGGCGATGAGCGCATCGCGCTTGTAATTATTGGAAAGCGTGGCGGCGGTCACCGGCACGACGATGGCGGCGATGATCGCGGCAGCGACCAGTCCCAGCAGGATCGGCAGGAGCACACGGCGTTTCTTCTTCATAATCGACCTCCGTAAAGTGCGGTATACAGCGCGGCAAACGCGTCGGGGGCAAGCGACTCGGCGCGAGCGTCGCCGGGAATCTCGGCTTTGGCAAGCGCGTCCGCCGCACCCTCAATGCCCGAAAGATTATTTCGCAGCGTTTTGCGGCGCATGGAAAAGGCGACCTTAGAAAGCCGAAGCAAGCGCTCGGTCGGAATGGTGCGGGCTTTGCTGCGGGTAAAGCGCACCACGGTCGAAGCGACCTCCGGCTGCGGATAGTAGCAGGCGGGCGAAAGCTCCAGAATGCGTTCCACTTCATAATAATATTGCGAAACGATCGCCACAGGCCCGTATACCCGGTCGCCCGGACGGGCAAAGAAGCGCTCGGTGGCCTCCTTTTGCACCATCAGCGTCATGGACACGGGATAGGCGCACAGCAGCTTTTCCACAATGGGCGTGGTGACATAGTACGGCAGATTGGCGACTGCGGAGAACGGAAAAAACTCCATCAGCTGACAGACGTCGGTGTCGAGAAAATCGCCGGAAACGACGGTCAGATGGGAGTCCTGGAGGATATTGAAAAGGATCGCGCAGAGTGCGGCGTCCTTTTCGACGGCAACGACGCGTTTGGCGCGAGAGAGCAGGGCGCGCGTCAGCGCGCCAAGCCCCGGGCCGATTTCCAATACCGCCTGCCCGTCGATGCGCGCAGCCTCGACAATGGTCGACAACCGGTCGTCGTCGATCAAAAAGTTTTGTCCCAGCGCTTTATTGGGGCGAAGCCCATGCTCGGATAGCAGCGTTTGAATCTGTTCTGCATTCATAAAAAACATCGTATCACAAAGCCGTCTTTTTTTCCAGCGCAGACCGTAAACCGCGAGAAAAAGCGGCTTTTTATTTTTTTACCGCAACGATTTGCACTTCTGCTTCGTATTTTGAATAGAAATAAAAGGCAAATGGAAAAAATCGTCAGCAAACGTCCCATTATTCTCGGAATTGTTACATTTTCGCCCTTTACGAACGTGCCAAAAGAAAGTAAAGTTAAAGTGAGCGGATCGCGGCTTTATTTTGCCGCGGTGCGGCGGCGCCGGAAAGAGCGGCTCCTTTGAGACGAATTTTGCTGCTGCGGCTTCGGCGGGCGGACGCGCCCGGTCCAGAAAGCGCCAGCCATGCGGTGCGATACTATCCGGATTCGGTCTTGAAATCAACAGATTGTGGTCGCCGGACGATCGATACAATATATCTATGGATTTACAAGACCATAAAAATTACGTTATAATTATAATAGAATCTCATAAAGGGGGATTATACCCATGCGTGGAATCATGAAAAAGATACTGACCATAACAATGGCGGCGGCATTTGTGCTGACCGGTTTGTCTCCGGTCATGCAGCAGGCCTCTGCTGCCACACTGGAACTGGAAAAGCCGGTGATCACCAGCAATCTGGAGACGGCGAAGTTTATCAGCGCCGGCACGACCGAGTCGCTGACCATCAGCGCGAGCGCAGACGATGCGACGCTCTATTATCAATGGTACAAAGACGGCGCAGCCATCGCAGGCGCAACCGCAAGCTCCTACAAGATCACAAACGCCACCAACGCGTACGACGGCGTTTACTATTGCGAAGTGGTCGCCAAGGATACCGGCGACACGAGCGAAGTGGTCAAGAGCAACAAGTGCACCGTCGAGGTCGGCAAGCTGCTGACGCCGAAGTTTGACAAAAACCTGCAGACCAATCTGAACGCGATCGTCGGCAAGGACGTGACGCTGACTGTGGAAGCCAATATCCAGAGCGGCTCCGTTGACGGCACGATCACCTATCAGTGGTACAAGGACGGCGTGAAGCTCACCGGACAGACCGTGGATACTTACAAGCTGACGGTCATTGACAGCGGCAACTCCGGCAGCTACTGGTGCGTGGCAACCTTGACCCACACCATCGCAGGAACGACCAAGACCATTGCGACCACGGCAAACAGCAACACCTGCGTGCTCGCCATCGGCAACAGCGTTCCGACGCCGACCTTTACGACAAACCTTGTGACCAGCGCAAACGCCAAGACCGGCGCCAAGATCACCATGACCGTGGCGGTCACCGGCAACGGCAGCGGCACGCTGAGCTATCAGTGGTACAAAAACGACGACGTGGCCATTTCCGGCGCAACCAGCGCTTCCTATACGATCGCCGCTGCGGCAACCACCGATGCCGGCAACTATCGCTGCAAGGTCACCAATACGCTGGGTTCGGATTCCATCTCTGTCAAGAGCAACACGCTGGCACTGACGGTTTCTGATAATGCGTCCACAGACACCGGTACCGGCGCGAACGATCCGTCTTATTATCCCTGCTACGGCACGATCAATACGAGCGGCGTAAAGTTCCGTAAGGGGCCGTCTACCACGACTTCGAAGCTGCGGTACTTTGCCGATAAGGAATCGGTCACGATCCTTGGCATCTCCAACAACAAGAGCTGGTATCGCGTCAGAGACAGCAAGAACGTTGAGGGCTATGTCTTCAAGACCTATTGCACGCCGGGTGCATCCATTCCGAGCAGCGGCACCGGCACAGGCGGCGGCACCAGCACGGGCGGCGGCACCAGCACGGGCGGCAGCACAGGCACCGGCAGCACGGTGGATTACAGTAAGGTGACCTATCCGGTCAAGGGCTATATCAACGCTACGGACGTTCACTTCCGCAAGACGCCGTCCACGGCAGGCACGAAGCTTGGTAAGCTTTCCAAGCCCACCGAAGTGACTGTCACCGCATATGCAGACGGTTGGTTCGCTGTCAGCTATACCAACTCCGCGGCAACCACGACGGGGTATGTCTTTGCCAAGTATGTGACGCTTTCCAGCACGAGCGGCAGCACCGGCGGAACCGGCGGCACAGGCACTGGTTCCGGCACCGGCACCGGCACAGGCACCGGCGGTACCGAAACCAATACGCCGTCCACGGCAAATGCCAACGCGACGGTACATACGCTCTTGAACCTGCGCACGGTCATGTCCTACACCTCGTCCTCGACGATTCTCACGACCATGCACTCCGGCGACCGGGTCTATGTTGACAAGACCAACAGCTCCGGAAAATGGTATCGCGTGACCTACGGTACGACGACGGGATACGCCGTCATGGCCGGTATCACGATGGACCCGTGATCCAATAGAAAAAGCACACAAAAATGCCCGTTCGCAAGGACGGGTATTTTTTATGCAACAAAATTCTCAAAGAGACACCGGACTGGCAGACTGTAAAAAAACGTTTGCGCCGCGGCCGGGATGATAACAATCCCGTTTAGATGCGATCTTAAAAAATCAAATACCACAGGATGGGGATAAAGATGCCAAGGACGCAGTTCATGACCTTGATCTTGGTGACTTTGAGCATATTGAGCCCGACGGCGATGATGAGAAGCGACCCGATGCAGGTCATTTCCGCGATCACCACCTCCGAGAGAAACGGCGCGATGACCTGCGCAAGCAGCGTAATCGCACCCTGATAGACAAACACCATGACCGCCGAGAGCAGTACGCCAGCGCCCAGCGTGCCTGCAAAGATGATGGAGGTAATGCCGTCGATGAGACTCTTTGCAAACAGCACCTCATGGTTGCCGGACAATCCGCTGTTGAGGCTTCCGACGACTGCCATCGCGCCCACGCAAAACAGCAGGCTGGCGGTGATGAAGCCTTCCCCAAAGGTTGAGCCCTCGCCGGGATTTTTCACGATCTTGTGCTCGAGAAAGTGCGCAAACCGATCAAAACGCGCGTCGAGGTCGAGGAGACTCCCGATCACCGCGCCGATGGTCATGGAGATCGTGGTGACGAGAACGTTTTGACCCTCCAAAGAGCCGTCGATGCCGATGTAGATCACGATCAGCGCAAGACACGACATCACGGTATCCGAAATGCGCTTTGACAGTCCCTTCTTGACGAGCAGACCGATGCAGCCGCCCAAAAGGATGGCGGCTGCGTTGACAATGGTTCCAAGCATATTGCGATGATTTCTTTCTTTCGGTATCGCGGCAGAGCGGCGGAGGAAAAGCGTCGGATCGAGACGCGCTTCCCGCCGCATTGCCTGCCCGGTTTATTTCTTTTCCACGCCCAGGGTGACGGATTCTCCGTTGATGTTCCATTCCTTGACGTAGCCTGTCACGTTGTCGGCCGCAAGCTCGTCGCCCAGTACATCGGAGAGCACCGACGCGCCGAACTTTGTGAGGATCTCGTGGAGCTTGGCGTTGCCCGTGTAGGACAGGCGGATGTGGTCTGCGACCTCAAAGCCCGCTTCCTTGCGCATGGTCTGCACCTTGGAGACGATCTCACGCACAAAGCCTTCTTCTATGAGCGCTTCGGTGAGGTTGGTATCCAGCACCACGGTCACGCCTTTGTCGGATTCGCTGACAAAGCCCGCCTTCTGCTCGGTGGAAACGAGGACGTCGTCCTTGCCGAGCACGACCTCTGTGCCGGCGATCTCACAGTGATAGTCGCTGCCCGCACTGTGCGCTTTTACCACCGCGTCGCCAACGCCCGCACCGGCGAGATACTGGTTGATGGCGGGCAGGATCTTGCCGTAACGAGGCCCCAGCGTCTTGAGCTGCGGCTTGACGCGGTAGCTGATAAAGTCGGAAGCATCGGTCACAAACGCGAGCTTTTTCAGGTTCAGCTCGTCGGCGATAATCGCCTGATAGCCGCTTTCCATACCGTCGCCCTGCACGTACATGGCGGCAAGCGGCTGACGGATCTTCATCTGGGCGTTGTTTCTGGCGCTTCTGCCTAAGACCACGATGTCGAGCACGCGCGCCATGTTTTCTTCGAGCGCCGGATCGATCATGGTATGGTCAACGACCGGATACTCGCAAAGATGGATGCTTTCCGGCGCGGCGGCGTCAACCGAGCGCACCATATTCTGGTAGATGTTCTCGGTCATAAACGGCAGGAACGGCGCGCTGATGAGCGAGAGGTTCTTTAAGACCGTATAGAGCGTCATATAGGCGGCTTCCTTGTCGGCGGTCATCTCACTGCCCCAGTAGCGGTCGCGGCAGCGGCGCACGTACCAGTTGGAAAGATCGTCCACGAACGCTTGCAGCTCGCGGCCTGCCTCGGTGATGTGGAGGCTCTCGAGATACTTGTCTACCGTATCGATCAGGGTATTGAGCCGCGAGAGCACCCAGCGATCCATTTCGGAGAGGTTTTCCTTGACAAGCTGGTGCTTGGTGGGATCAAATCCGTCGATGTCGGCATACAGGATATAGAACGCGTAGGTGTTCCAGAACGTGCCGATGAATTTGCGCTGCGCTTCGGAGACGGACTCCGCGGAGAAGCGCGACGGCAGCCACGGCATGGAGCCGATATAGAAATACCAGCGCACGGCGTCCGCGCCCTGCTTGTCAATGACGCTCCACGGATCGACGACGTTGCCCAAGTGCTTACTCATCTTGCGACCGTCCATATCCTGCACGTGTCCCATGACGATGCAGTTTTTGAACGCGGCTTCGTCAAACAGGCACGTGGAGATGGCAAGCAGCGTGTAGAACCATCCGCGGGTCTGGTCGATGGCTTCGGAGATGAAAGCCGCCGCCTAGCCCTTGATCTACACCCCCTTGTGTCCCGACGGACAGTGCCACTGCGGCAACGGCATGGAGCCGGAGTCA
>CAZWUK010000030.1:0-24780 GCA_964636685.1 uncultured Oscillospiraceae bacterium | reverse complement strand
TGCCCTATACAATTTAATTTTGCCTCTGTTGCCGTTTGAGGAGGGGTGCAAAAAAATATAGTCATCGAATTACTGCAAGTCATGGATAAATAAAAAAAGCGAGACAGGACGGGCATTTTGCACCCCCTTGTCTCGCTTTTTCCTTGTATTATAAGCTTTTCTAATAGGCAAAATTAAAAGGTAGTCAGTCAATTTGTATCATTGACTGACTACCTTTGTGGCGGAGAGAAAGGGATTCGAACCCTTGATACGGTTCCCCGTATACACGATTTCCAGTCGTGCGCCTTCGACCAGCTCAGCCATCTCTCCACGTTTTATGACGCGAAAATTATCATACACTAAACCGGTTGAATTTGCAAGTCTTTTTCGCCGCAAGTTTTATTTGCGCAGCATCATCCGCATCAGTTCCGGGCCCTCTTTGACAAAAACGCCGGTATCCCGCGCGCTCACCTCGTCATAAAGCAATCGGCGGCGCGCTTGCAGCGCGTTGTTGAACAGCGCAAACGGAACAGGATCCCCCACATGGGTCATCAGCGACAACGGCGTAGGATGATCTGGCAGCGCCAGCGCCTGATACGCTTCCCCGGTACCATCCAAATAGGAAAGCACCGGCCCGATGATCTTCTCGTCGATCTGCTCGATGGAGTAAATCTTCTCTCTCAATTCCCCTTGATGCCCGCACTCGTCCGGCGCTTCCACATGAATATAGACAAAGTCGCAGCCGTCGCGGAACGCTTGTATGGCGGCTTCACCCTTTCCGGTAAAATTGGTATGATAATTACCCGTGGCGCCATCCACATGCAGCACGCGCATGCCCGCGCAAACGCCGATTCCCTGAATCAAGTCCACCGCCGATACCACCGCCCCGTGTAAGCCGAATTTCTCATAGAACGACGTCAAGGCCGGTTTTCTGCCTTCCCCCCAAAACCAGATACAGTTGGCGGGATTCTTTCCTGCGGCGATCCGCTTTTGGTTGATCGGATGCGCCTTGAGCGTCCGGTATGAATACTCCATCATCTCCAGCAGCAGCGAGCCGTTTGTTCCGGCAGGCAGTTTTCCGCGCACCGGCTTTTTGGAAATGTCATGCGGCGGGGTTAAAAGCGCGCCGTCCTCGGCTTCCTTGATGACAAAGCACTGCCGGTAGGAAACGCCCGGATACAGGTGGTGTGTCCCGTCGAAATACCGTTGATTGATCGTTTCGACTAAAGCGCGCGCTTCTTCCGAAGATATTTCACCGGCGCTGTAATCGAGCATCGTTGCTTCCTCAATCGACGCCGCGTCCGAAAGCGTAACGAAATTGCACCGATAGGTCACATCCGTCTGCATCAAGGGAATGCCAATGCTGGCGGCCTCCAAGGGAGATCTGCCCGTATAATAGCGCTTCGGATCATAGCCCATCACGGAAAGATTCGCCGTATCGCTGCCCGGTTTCATCCCTTCCGGTATTGTTTGCACCATGCCAAATACGCCGCAGGACGCCATCTTGTCCATATTGGGATGCTTTGCTACTTCCAGCGGGGTTTTTCCGCCCAAATCGGCAATGGGATAATCTGCCATACCGTCGCCAAGAAAAACTACGTATTTCATTGCTTTTTCTCCCGAAAATATTGATATAACGTACAGGTCATGCCGCCGTTGCTGAGTTTCCTGCGTTTGTCCGCGCGCTTTCCGTAGGTCTTTTCGAATTCACGATAGCCGGAAATAATATTTTTCGACCAATCCGGCATCGAATCAAACACGCCGCGCATTTGGCGGTATAGACGCTCAATCTCCCGCGGCTGCATCAGCCGCTCGCCATATGGCGGATTGCATACGATGATACCGTTTTTTTCAGAGGAGGCGATTTCCGCCACCGGCTTGACCGCCCAATCCACCATCACGCCCGCCTTTTTTGCGTGTTTCTTGCTTAGATCAATGCAGTGCGCATCAATATCGCTGCCCAGGATGCAAAGCTTTGTCGGTCGAATTGCATCCCGCGCCTCGCTTCTGGCAACGTCAAACACCTTATGATCCGCGAAAAACCAATTCTCCGACGAAAAATCGCGCAGCAATCCCGGCGCGCGATTTTCTGCGATCATCGCCGCTTCAATGGGCATCGTGCCGGAGCCGCACATAGGATCGATCAAAGGAATATCGGGGTAATAGCGCGAAAGCTGAATGATCGCCGCGCCCAAGGTTTCTGAGATTGGCGCGGGCACATTATAAGTACGGTATCCGCGTCGGGAAAGCCCCGCGCCGCAGCAGTCCAAAGTGATCGTCGCGGTATCTCGCAGCAAGCCAATCTCCAGTATCACCTCGTTTCCTGTCTCGGGGAACGAGGTACAGTGATAGCTGTCCTTCAGCCGTTCGATCACAGCTTTTTTTACAATGCTTTGGCAGTCGGACACGGAGAAAAGCGTGCTTTTTGCCGACTTTCCCGTCACATGGATATTGGAATCCTGCCGCAGATACTGGTGCCACGGGATCGCTCTGACGCCTTCAAACAGCATATCAAACGTTGTCGCCGGAAAAGAGGCGACCTCCAGCAACAGCCGCTCCGCCGTACGCAGCCAGAGCAACGCGCGCGCCATGTCGAAATAGGTTCCGTCAAACGTTACCTTTGCGTCGCTTGCAACAACGTTTTGCATGTCCATCTGACGCAGTTGGAAGGCGACGGTCGATTCCAGCCCCATTTTACAGGTTGCAATAAAACGCATTACTTTTCCTCCATAGAAGGCTGCATTTTTGACAGCGCATTGTGCAGCCGGGTTTGAGAAATGCGATATTTTTTACAAATCGCTTCCTCTGTCAAATCTTCACCGCAGGTCTTTGCTCCCAGAAATTCGAGCGCAGCGGCATAGCTGCTCTGCTGTGCGACGGAAATGCGCGGGTACTTGCCGTTCATGCCGTCAAGATATGCGGTAAAAATCCGCAGTGCGGCGGCCACGCATTCCTCGTTCGGCGCATCGCCGAGACTTTGCAGCAGCTGCCGCATGACGCCCTCGTACGAAGCCGGTACCTTTTGGGGAAATATCATCATGTTGACATGCCCCTGTATCCACTGTCCACCGAGATACGCCATGTACGGTTCCTTTGCCTGCATATGCTTGAGCATGCCAAAAACAATTCGCTTGTCCTCGTCCGGCTGATCGGTGCGCAATAAGAATTCGCGCAGCAGCCGCTCCGCATGCCCGTCCTGCAGCAGGAATATCAACGACAAGATATTGCGCTTTGCCCGCTGCTCCGGCAGCGACAGCGCCCAACGCAGCAGATCGCGGAATTCTTCATTTTCTTTCCAGAGCTGCCCAAGCTCCTCGACCGGCGTAGAAAGATAACGGTTGATCGCGCTCAGGCGGTGAAAAACCTCTGAAAACGGCACCTGATACGGGATTTGCCATTTGCCGGCCAAAATATGCTTCTGCGTCTCCGCCTTGCGGCACTGTTCCAGATAATACTTGGCCACGGTATCGGTCGGATCAATCGTCAAAAGCCGTCGGTAGCAGGCGGCGGCGCGCTCGAATTCGCCGCGCATGTACCTACAGTAGCCAAGCTTATGGATCGTGCTTTCGTCAAAGGGCGCCAATTGATACAGCCGCTCTAAAACGTCCTTCGCCTCGTCAAATCTGCCAGCCTCCAGCTGAAGCACGGAGATTCCCTGCAAATCCTCTACCGCATCGGTTTTCTGCTGTGTCAGCCAGTCGAGCTCTTGGCGCGCTTCTTCTGTATCGCCGGCGCCCTTTAGCAGCAGCGCGCGGTTGCAATGCGCGGGAATATTCTCCGGCGCCTTTGCAAGCGCGGCTTCGCAGTGCGCCATCGCCTTTTTGCGATCTCCCGCGCAGTACCATGCAAGGCAAAGCTGATTCAGCGCAGATACGGAATCCGGATAGGTTTCCAGATGCTTTTCCAGCGTCTCAATGGCCTGCCGATACTGTCCCGCATCCATGTAATGCCGTGCGATGCGGGAGGCGTCGCAGGTATCGTAATCCTCATCGGTCGAAAGCCCGGTCGTTTCCGCCATGGCGTCGTCATCGTCAAGCAGGTCAAGAAGATCCTCCGCATCCGCCGCAAAAAAACCATCCGGATCGGCGTTGAGATAGTTTTCAAGACTCTCCTCCGCATAGGAAAACTCCCGCATGCCAAAGTAATTGCAGGCAAGTCCAAAATAGCACTCGGTCGTTGGCTCTCCCATGGACATGAGCAAAAAGAGCATCCGGTTGCTCTCCTCAAACCGCTGCATCTGGCTCAAAATCTCCGCAACCGCAATCACGGTATCGCCGTCGTTCGGATCGATGGAGAGCGCCTTTCTGTAATTTATGAGAGCGTTGAGCAGGTCGTTCTTTTCAGCATCCTTGGCGCCTCTTTTAAGATAGAATTCGGCGTCTTGCTTAAACGGTATGACCTTGCCCTGCGTGTCCTTTGAAATCATTTATATGCCACTTTCCGCTTCTTGCAATAAATTGAGCAGCTCCGCTCGGTTAAACCGGTAGACCTCGTTACAGAACTGACAGGTCACTTCCGCTTTTCCGTCTTGTTCGATCATCTCGGTCAAATCTTTCTTTCCGATCGAGATCAACGCTTTTTCGATCCGACTACGGCTGCAATCACAACGATATGCCGTAGCAAACGCGGCAGTACGGTGGAGCTGTTCTTCTTTAAACACATCCATCAGAATATCTTCCAGCGTTTCGTTTTCGTCCAGTCGAGAACTCAGCCGACCGATTGCTTGGCATAGCGCTGTCATTCGGTCGATCGTTTCGTCGGGGCATCCCGGCAGCGGCTGCACCAGCATTCCACCCGCGGCGCGAACCGTTCCATCCTCAATATTAACACGAACGCCCAAATAAACAAGGGACGGCTGCTGCTCGCTGACCGTGTAATACTCTGCAAAGTCCATCGCAATCTCGCCGGAAACCAAATTGCACATGCCGACATATGGCTCCTTCATGGAAAGATCCCGTATGACTGTCAATTTCCCGGTATGTCCCACAAGCCCGCCAACATCGAGCTTCCCCTCCTCTGTCGGCGCAAGCTCTGTCTCCGGGTTTGCCATATACGCCTTTACACAGCAATCCGGATCCGCGGTGCAGACCATATTCCCCGCAGGCCCGTCGCCCTTGATGATCGTAGAAACGCGATCCGTCGCGTTCTTTAGCTGCGAGCCCATCATCGCCGTCATCAACATCTGCCGTCCGAGCGCAGCGGTACAAACACGCGACAGGTGATGGATCTGCCGCGCCTTTTCTATCATATTCGCGCCGGAAACGGCGACGATGCGAACCTGATCGTTCGCCGCCAGCGCGTGAATGATTTGATCTTTCATTTCTCGTTTCTCCTTGCAATCCATTGTGTTCGCTGCGATTCGTCGCCGGGCTTGTTTTTCGTAAATGCCTCAAATACGTCAAGGCAGGAAAACCCCGCCTGTTCCAGCAGGGAACGAAGCTCCGTCTCAGTGTGTGCGCGTTGGATATGCCGCTCGTCAAACCGGCGATAGCGCGCTCCGTCCGGGACAAAAAAGTGCAGCCGCATTTCCAGCAGCCGACTGACCGGATCAAACACATTCTCCCAGAGATAGGTGCATGCTTTCAGATCTTCCCCGTAGATATGTTCGCCCAAAATGAATTCCAGCTTATAGGCGGTTGAAATATCAAACAGCAGAAGTCCGCCCGGTGTAAGCGCCTGATGCGCTGAGCGGAAAAATGCAAGCACATCCTCCAACGCCGTCAGATAGTTGACGCCGTCGCAGGCACATACGATCGCATTTGCAGGATTATGGCTTTGGAGGCTGCAAATATTCTGACAGACATACGGGATCCGCATGCCCGAGCGATACGTTTTTTGTTGTGCGATTTGAAGCATTTCTGGAGATAGATCCACGCCTGTTACGCGGTATCCGCGCTTTGCCAGGCGTAAGCTGATCTCTCCCGTCCCACAGGCGCAGTCCAGAACCTGCTTTGTGCCGTGCTCCGCGCCATATTCTGAAAGGAGGGACGCGATATACTCCCCCCAGCTGTCATAATCCACATCCCGCATCAGCGTGTCGTAAAGCGACGCAAATTCCTCGTACATGGCAGATCCTTTCCGATAGTCTTCTTATTTTACAACACAATCGGGTTTCGTGCAATTCTTTCTGTATAATCTTGCAGTTTGAATTGACAAAACGATCGGAATCCTTTAGAATCTATTGGAATATCAGGTGCATATGATACTATTAAATAAGTGGAGATAAGGTTATGAAACAGTACACCGTAGCAGTTGTCGGCGCCACCGGTATGGTGGGCAGAAAATTCCTCCAGGTTCTGACGGAACGGAAACTTCCCGTGAAACAGTATTATCTGTTTGCATCCGCACGCAGCGCCGGTACCGAAGTTGATTTCATGGGAGAAAAGCACGTCGTTCGGGAACTAACCGCAGACGCGTTCAAAGATCTCGGTGTGGATATTGCTCTGTTTTCCGCAGGCGCGGGTACTTCAAAAACCTTTGCGCCCATCGTTGCAGCCAGCGGTGCGGTCGTCATCGACAACTCAAGCTGCTGGCGCATGGATCCCGATGTTCCGCTCGTCGTTCCCGAAGTAAACCCCGAGGCGATTCCACAGTATCACAAAAAGGGCATTATCGCGAACCCGAACTGCTCCACCATTCAGGCAATGGTACCGTTGAAGCCGCTCTCGGACGCTTACGGGCTCAAGCGGGTCGTCTATTCTACCTATCAGGCAGTCTCCGGCGCCGGTGTGCGCGGCTACCTCGATCTGGAAGAAGGGCTCCGGGGATTACCGCCGCAGAAGTTTCCTTACCCGATCGCCGGTAACTGCCTGCCGCAGATTGATGTGTTCCTCGAGAACGGCTATACCAAGGAGGAGCAAAAGATGATCGAGGAAACGAGAAAAATCCTCTCCCTCCCCGATCTTCCCGTGACGGCGACCACGGTTCGCGTACCGGTTTTCCACGGACACAGCGAGAGCATCAACGTCGAGTTTGAGCGTCCCTTCGACCTTGCCGAGCTGCGCGCGCTGCTTGAAAAAATGCCCGGGCTGGTTGTGCAGGACGACGTCAAAAACAACGTTTACCCCATGGCTATCCATGCCGAGGATACCGATCCGGTATACGTCGGGCGCATTCGCCGCGACTTCTCCGTGGAAAGCGGGCTGAATTTCTGGTGCGTTGCCGATAATATCCGCAAGGGTGCCGCAACCAACACCGTTGAAATCGCCGAAGAACTCATTCGACAGTGGGAGGCAGAATAAATGTCTATTTTTCAGGGTTCCGGCATCGCAATCGTTACGCCGTTTCGAAACGGTGCGGTTGATTTTACGGCCTTCACCCGTTTGATCGAGCTGCAGATCGCCAGCGGCACCGACGCGATTATCGTCTGCGGCACCACGGGCGAGGCTTCCACCATGACGACGGACGAACGTCTCAGCGTGATCCAATTCGTAGTGGAGCGCGTAAACGGACGCATCCCCGTTATTGCCAGTACCGGCGGGAACAACACCGCCGCCGTGATCGAGAACAGCAAAGCGGCCGAGGCCATTGGCGTCGATGGGCTTCTGGTCGTCACCCCCTATTACAACAAAACCACGCAGAGCGGCTTGATCGCGCACTATAACGCCGTTGCTGACAGCGTTGAATTGCCGATTCTTGTGTATAACGTTCCTTCGCGCACCGGGCTCAACGTGCTCCCCGTCACGATGGCAGAGCTGCTCAAGCATGAGAACATCGTCGGCACAAAGGAAGCCTCCGGCAACATCGAGCAAATCGTCAATCTGGCGGCGCTGTGCCCAAATTGCGACATTTACTCCGGAAACGACGACCACGTTCTCCCCGTGCTCAGCATCGGCGGCAAGGGCGTGATCTCGACCATCGCAAACGTTTCGCCGGACGCGATGCACGCGCTATGCGACGCGTTTTTCAAGGGCGACATCAAACGCGCCCGTCAAATTCAGCTCCAGCTCATCCCGCTGTGGAAGGCGGCTTTCTGTGAGGTCAATCCCATCCCGGTCAAAGCCATGATGGGCTTGATGAAGCTTTGCGCGCCGGAGGTTCGCCTACCCTTGGTACAACCGAGCGGTGCGAGCCTGCATTTGATCGAGGAAACGCTCAAGGCATATCAGTTAATTTGAGGAGCCGCATATGATCCGTGTGATTCTCAGCGGCATCGGTGGACAGATGGGTCGTGCCATCCGCACCGCGATTGCCGGAAATTCGGATGAATATCAGATCGTGGCGGGCGTCGATGCTTTTGCGTCGGATCCCGCCGCGTTCGGCTGTGCCATCTACCGTGATCCATCGGAGATCTCCGATCGGATTGCCGACGTTATCATCGATTTCTCCGTGCCGCAGGCCTTGCCGGCGCTGTTGAAATATGCCGTGCGCACAAAAACGCCCGTGATTGTTGGCACAACCGGGCTTGGAGAGCGCGAGCTGCGTCTGCTTACCAGCGCTTCCGAGCACGTTGCCGTATTCCAATCCGGCAATATGTCGCTCGGCGTGAATCTGCAAATCGCGCTTGCAAAACGCGCTACGGCGGCGCTGACCGGCTTTGATGTGGAGATCATTGAAAAGCACCACAACAAGAAGGTTGACGCGCCCAGCGGTACGGCGCTGATGCTGGCTGACGCGATCGCGTCGCAGCGCACAGACGGTATGGAATATCAGTATGGGCGCCATGAGAAAAACAAACGCCGCGCGCCATCGGAGCTTGGAATTCACTCCGTCCGAGGCGGCACAATCGTTGGCGAACATGAGGTCATGTTCATTGGAAACGACGAAGTTGTAGAAATCACACACCGGGCGTTTTCCAAGCAGATATTTGCCATGGGTGCGCTGCGGGCAGCAAACTATCTTTGCGGCAAACCTGCCGGATTCTACAATATGCAGAACATTATGACCGAACAGGACGTCGCGTCACACCTGTATGCGCTGGAGGAACAGGCGGTCGTCACAATCTCAAGCCTTCCCGTCCGTACCGATATCAACGCGGAGGTTTTTGACTTAATCGCTTCAAAAGGCGTCTTTATCGACATGATCTCTATCTCGCTGCCCAACGGAACGCAAACAAGCATCGGTTTTTCACTCTCGCAAAAGCAGCTTTCAGACGCAATGAACGCCTTAAAGCCGCTGCTTGTAAAGTATCCCGCGGCGGACATTCATTCCAGCAGCAATTTGACCAAGCTGACCGTGGAGGGCACCGGCATGGCATTCCGGCACGGAATCGCTGCCGAGCTGATGTATGTGCTTTCCTGTGCCAATATTTCCATGGCGCTTGTTACGACCAGCGAGACAAAAATCCAGTTCTGCGTAGACGAAAACGAAGCTGAAAATGCGATTGCCGAGATAGCGCAGAAATTTATTCAGCAGCAGACCTAAGAAAGCTCTGATCCAATAAGGGATGACGGATCAGAGAAATGATTTTTCGACAGCGCCGCACCAAAAACCCAGGCGTGGCGGCGCTACGTCGAGGCTTTTGGGGCGAACTATGGTGGAATAATCAGTCGCTTAGCCGCCATGCCGAATGAACCGGAGCTTTCCTAAGCAGTTTTTATGACTGTTCAGTCATGCGGGCGGCGTCCATAATACGCCGTCCGCGTTTTCTATGGCAGCAGCCGGAAGCTGATCGATGCACGCTGCAATACCCTCCGCAAGACGCGGGATCGCGGCAAGCGCCTGATTGAGGCTGTTTGCATTATGCCCCACCTCCACCAGCAAGCATTGCGAGGACACATGCTGGTTGTATCTTCCCGTCTTTACGCGCACATCCCGCACAAGCTTCTCGTCCTGTGCCGCAATGTACGCCGTGATCGCCTTTGCCAACGCATAATTGCGCTCAAAATCCGGCGTCTCCGAAAAGCCGGTTCCGGTCGCGCCCTTCCCCGTTCCCACCACAAACATGATCCTTGCTGTTTCCACACCGTCTATCGTTACAAAGTCCTGCGGCGCATCAAGTGCTTTTACGGTACCGTAGGCGTCTCGATGTACATCGATAAAGACGCTGATCGATGGGTACGCCGTTTGATATTCCAGCATGGTCACAAGCGATCGGCTGTACGCCGTGGAAAGCTTTGGCGGCTCATGGTTGGTCGTGTCGTGTATCACGCGGATGCCATAGACATTTTGCAGGTGCTGTGCAAGCGCCTCTCCCACCGCAACGACGCTCTTTTCCTGCTCCTCCGTACGCCATTTCCCGCTCGGCTCATAGGTATAGGTATCCGTTTGCAGGTATGCTTCTGTTGCATGTGTATGATAAATCAGCACACGCGGCAATGCGGCCGCATCCGTTACGGGTATCTGTGTGCCTGTCGGCTGAACCGGCAAAAAGGATATGCGCATGGGATCCGCCGGGCTGAATACCTGTACGCTTTCCTCCGGCGCCGACGCCAGCGCAAAAAGCAGCGGATTGCCAACGGAGAACAGGGACAGCTCACTGTTTCCGCGCAGCTGTATCAGCAGTCCCGCCGCCGCGCAGAGTGCAACCAGCAGCAAACAAACCGACAGCTTCCAGTCGTTTCCGTTCTCCTTTTTCCAAAGGCGTCGTCCTGCGGCAGACAAATGTGCGATTGCTCTCGACTCCATGTCCACACCTCCTCCTGCCTTAGACTATGCACCGCCTATTGCATCCATTCACGGATATCCGAATAGCTTTCATCAAACAACGCCCGGTTGATACCCTCCGCGAGGATCGACGACATATCCGACAGAACCTGATCGACGTCTTTCGGCGTAACAATCATATTCAGAAACTCCTGCGGCATGGTACTATGCACCAGCTTTACCAACGTATCGGCATTGTCCGTTTCGCCGGAGATTTTAGCAACCTCCTGCATCGCATCCTGCAATATTGTCGCGGCAGACACGACCATCGGAACGCCAACCGCAATCACCGGAATCCCCAGAATTTCTTTGTTGATCGATTGACGGAAATTTCCAATACCCGCGCCCGGGGAAATCCCCGTGTCATTCATTTGAATCGCGGTAGAAATGCGCGTTGCCCGAATCGACGCAAGCGCGTCGATACAGAGCAATGCGTCCGGTTGCACAGCGGATACGATACCGCGAATCATCTCCGTCGTTTCAACGCCTGTAGCGCCGAGAACGCCCGGCGACACCGCCGCCACACAGCGGCAAGCCGCCAGCTCTGAAAACTCCGGCATCCCCTGAATATGCCGCGTAACAAACACCTTTTCTGCGGTGCGCGGGCCTAACGCATCCGGTGTGACATACCGATTGCCAAGCCCCGCCACAAGCACGCTTTTCCCCACCCGATTGTCCTCCAGAAGTTGGGCAAGCTCCCTTGCGAACACCTTGCGCACCGTTTGCATCTGTTCTGTGTCGCGGTATTCCAGCTTTGGCGCCTCAATGGTGATATACCTTCCTGTCGGCTTGTCCAGCAGAATCGACGCCTTTTGGCTTTCAATTCCGATTCTTGAGACGGTCACGCCGCCGGTTTCCTCCGTCTGCTCTGAAACCCCGTCAATGTCTCTGTGCAGCGCACGCGCTTCCCGCGCCATATCGGTTCTGTTCATGCTTTCCTCCACAATAAAAAATCACAGCCGAAGCTGTGACTCTTATTGTTTCCCAAGGATCAGAGCATAATGCAGATCAGGCCGTTGCAGCCGTCGTTGACAATCCTTTGAAGCGTCTGCTGCATTTTTTGGCGCACTTCCGCCGGCATGCTGTTGACCTTTCCGGCCATGCCGTCACGCACAAGATCGTACAGCGGCTTCCCAAAAATATTCGTCTGCCAGATCGCCGCGGGTTCTTTTTCAAAGGTATCCAGAAGGTACGACACCAATGCTTCGGATTGCTGTTCCGTGCCAACAATGGGATTGACCTCACTGTCAATATCAACGCGGATCACATGCAGTCCGGAGGCTCTTGCGCGAAGCCGCACTCCAAACCGATTGCCCTGCTGCACGATTTCCGGTTCATCCAGTTCCATCTCGTCCATCGCGGGCGGAACCAAGCCATAGCCAGTTTGTTTTGCCTCTTGCAGTGCGCTTGCGACACGGTCATACTCATTTTTTGCCAGTACGAATTCCTTCATTGCGGACATGATCTGAAAATCATCGCGGATATCGCAGCCGCATTCTTCCCCGAGTACCTCGTAAAATAGTCCCTCCTCCGGCTGTAGGCGCAGCGTCGCGGTTCCGCTGCCGAGATCAACCGCTTCTACATAAGCGGGCGAAAAGCGCTCCACCTGCTTCAGCTCATCGACGATTACCTCATAGTCGCGCATTTTCGTCAGTTTGCCCGCCGCCGAAACAACCGGGAGCATCACCCGCTGCAGCAGCGGATGCTCCGGCGTCAACGCCCGCAGGAAAGCCGGAATGCGAATCTCAATCGATCGCAGCGGAAACTCCAGCAGCACCGCTTCCAGCAGCGCGGTCGCCTGCGTGGCGGACATGTGCATCACATCCATCGCAAGCACGCAGACGTTGTATTGTCCGGCGATCGACTGTCGGAGCTGCTGCGTTTTCATCCCGTCCGGATCGGTGCTGTTCAGGATCACAACAAACGGTTTGCCGGTGCTTTTCATCTCTCCGATGACCTGCGCCTCCGCCTCGGCATAGCTCTCACGCGGAATGTCCGCAATCGAGCCGTCCGTCGTCATAACGACGCCGATGGTGGAATGCTCCGTTATCACCTTCTCAGTGCCGAGACGCGCCGCGTCCTCAAAGGGAATATCGTAATCAAACCACGGCGTACGCACCATGCGGGGCGCTTCTTCCTCCATGTGACCGATCACGCCGGGGATCAAAAAGCCGACGCAGTCCACCATGCGCACATTACAGAAAAGGTGATCCGAGAACTCGAGCCGCACCGCCTCGTTGGGTACGAATTTGGGCTGCGTTGTCATGATCGACTTTCCGGGCCGCTCTGCGGCAATTCATCGATCACGCGTGTGCGGACATGCTCGTTTTCGATATTTGGAAGGACCAGCAAGTCCAAAAAACGCTTGATGAACGTGGATTTTCCCGTTCTCACCGGACCGACCACGCCAATATAGATGTCGCCCTGCGTCCGCATGGAAATGTCCTGATAAAGCTGTATTCTGTCCATGATGCGCCTCCCTCAATCCATGTACTTCTTGATCCGTACATGTATATGTGGCGTCAGCACAAAAATAGACTATTCAATTCACCAGTTGTTTTTCTTCCCCATGGAGCAGGCGTTTGATGTTGTCCGTGTGCCGCAGATAGACGACCGCCAGCAACAAAAACGCAAGCAGTATCAGATACATATCGGTTCCCCATTTAAAAAGAAGCGTCGTGATAAAAAAGGCAGCGATGCCGATCAGCGACATCAAGGACACTCGTTTGCTCAACGCCAGAACGACCAAGATTACCACCGTCGTGATGGCGGCGCCCAGCGGGAATACCATCCATGCAACGCCAAAGGAGGATGCAACCCCCTTTCCGCCGCGGAAGCCGGCAAAAACCGGATAGCAGTGCCCGATCACGACTGAAAAACCGGCGAGATAGCCGCCATAGGTTCCCATGAGCCATCTTCCGACCAGCACCGCAAGCACCGCCTTTGAAAAATCACCCGCAAACGTCAAAAGACCCGGCCGGTAGCCAAATACGCGTACCATATTGGTGCTGCCCGCATTGCCGCTGCCGTGATTCCTCACATCATCGTGGTAATGGAACTTGCTGATAATAATCGCGGTCTGGATATTGCCAATCAGGTAGCCTGCAACGATACTCAAAAGCAGCATCCAGACGGAAAACTGTGCAGTGGTTTGCATTGTTAATTGTCCTCTTCTTTCTTGCGGTTTCGAATCAGCAGGCGAATGGGCGTGCCGTCCAATTCAAAGGATTTCCGAAGGTAATTTTCCAAGTACCTCTTATAGGAAAAGTGCATGAGATTTTCATCGTTTACAAATATCACGAACGTCGGCGGCTGCACGGAAACCTGCGTAGCGTAGTAAATCTTCAGGCGACGTCCCTTATCCGACGGCGGTTCGGTCATTGTGATTGCTTCGTTGATTACGTCATTGAGCATCCCTGTTGGGATCCGCTTGCAGCTCTGGTCATACACGCGGTTTGCCATTTCCAGCACCTTGTTGACCCGCAGCCCGTTCTTCGCGCTGATAAACAGCATTGGCACATAGTCCATGAAGGCAAGATCGACCGCAAAATCCTTTTTGTACTTTTCGATCGTATGCGTATCCTTCTCGATAAGATCCCATTTGTTGACGATCAACACGCTGGGTTTTCCTTCTTCATGCGCGTAGCCTGCGATCCGCACGTCCTGCTCGGACAGACCCTCCTCCGACGCGTCGCAAACGATCAGAACCACGTCGGCGCGCCGCACCGCCGCAAGCGAGCGAATCACGCTGTACCGTTCGATGCTCTCCTCCTCAATGGCGCGCTTTCTCCGGATTCCCGCGGTATCCACCAGCGTATACTCTCGATCGCCATAGGCAAACGGCGTATCGATCGAGTCGCGCGTGGTGCCGGGAATATCGGAAACGATAGTACGTTCCTCGCCGAGAAGCGCATTGACCAGACTGGATTTTCCGACGTTCGGCTTCCCGGAAACGGCGATGTTGATTCTTGTATGCTGCTCCGTCTCGAGGTTTTTGGGAAAGTCCTTGACGACCTCATCCAGCAGATCGCCCAATCCAAGTCCCTGCGATGCGGAGATCGTAATCGGTTCGCCGAGCCCCAAGGCATAAAACTCATATCTGGCGTCTTCAAATTTGCGATCGTCTACCTTGTTCACCGCGAGCACTACGGGCTTTTTACTGCGACGCAGCATTTCGGCGACTTCTTCATCCGCGGCCGTCATCCCCTCCCTGCCGTCAACGAGAAAGAGAATGACGTCGGCAGTCTCGATCGCAAGCTCCGCCTGTCGGCGCATCTGTGCAGCAATTGCGTCCTCGTTCGCCGGCTCGATACCGCCGGTATCAATTAGCGTAAACGCGTATTGCAGCCAATCCGCGTCTCCATAGATACGGTCGCGCGTGACGCCCGGCGTATCCTCCACGATGGCAATGCGCTTGCCGATCAATTTGTTAAACAATGTGGATTTTCCCACGTTTGGTCTGCCGACCACCGCTACCAAGGGTTTATTCATGTGTGTTACTCCCAAATATAATTTCGATCAATTCGCCGCCGTCCCGAAACGGGAGGATTTCCACGTCCAATTCCTTTTCCGCTTCCCGAAGCGTCACACCGTCCAAAAATACGTCTTCCTGCTCGCGCAGCATCGTGCGAGGGATTAAAAGCGCTTTCGACAGCAGCTTTCCTCTGAGTTGACCGATCAGATCCTGCCCTGTAATCAAGCCCGCCACGTTGATCTCCGGCCCGAAATAGGTATTATGAACCGGATGCAGGCAAACGGAAATTCCGTACGGTTGCAGCGCTTCTTGGTACAACGTCCGAAAGAACGGATACGCGCCCTCACCGCCGGCAATCTCCACCGTCTTACTTGCGTTCAGCACAGCTTTACCCGACAGTGACTCAAGCATATCCTCCTCAAACAGGCGAAGCAGTCCAACGCCGTTCTCGATCTGCGGATAGGCTTCATACGCTGCGGCGGGCGGCAGCTCCATTTCGGCCTTCAAATACCATTCATCCGATAAGAATACAAACGCTGTACCGTATTCCTCCAAAAATCGCGCCTGCATCGAAGCGACATGCCGTATGAGCGCCTGCGCCTGCTGCTTTGTGAAGCTTTGCAGCTTTGGCAACCCTTCGCGAAACCTTGTCAGCCCCACCGGTACAATCGCCATGGATTGCGCCGCCGGCATCAATCCGGCAAGCTCCGCAACGGTTTTGTCGAGCACGGCGCCGTCATTGACGCCGGGGCACAGCACGACCTGTGCATGGAAGCGCAGTCCGGCGTCCTTCAGCCGGGTCAGACGTTCCATAAGCTTCCCGGCATTTCGGTTGTTCATCATCGAACAGCGCACCGCGGGATCCGTCGCATGCACCGAAACATATAATGGGCTAATCCTTCTGGCGAGAATCCGCTCAAATTCTGCGTCGCCGGCATTGGTCAGCGTGACATAGTTTCCCATGATGAAGGAAAGGCGCCAATCGTCGTCCTTGACGCATAAGCTGCTGCGAACGCCTTTGGGCATCTGGTCGATGAAACAAAAAACGCAGTGATTGCTGCAGGTGCGCATCGGGCTCATGAGGCTTGTGGCAAAGCTCAGGCCCAGCGGTTCCCATTCTTCCTTTCGAATTCGTACCGTCCGCTCTCTTTTCCCGTTTGCGGACAGCACACGCAGCACACAGCTGCGGTTTGCTGTTAAATATTCATAATCCACAACATCGACGACCGGCTCTCCGCCGATGGATAAAAGCGTTTCGCCCGGAAGAATCCCATATTTTTCCGCAGGAGAATTTGGCTCAACCGCAGAAATAAATTGTTTTTGGCATGTTAAATTTTCCATAAAATTAGTATACCATCCCAGATGCAAAAAATCAAAAATTGCTTTTTCGGCTTTGCTTTCATCCCGAATGCAAGGCCGTGCTCTGCTTGGCGTCGCTCCGTTCACGCGTCGCTGCGCATACGAAAAAAGCAGTCCATAGCGGCTGCTTTTTTTTGTCCAAAAGCTTTGTCTTTCGATAGAAGAACCGTTTCTTGTCCAGAGTGTGTTTCGAAGGAATTTTCGATTAAATGAGGAACGGTGGACAAGAGGCTGATTTTTTCGGCAGAGCCGCGCTAAAAACGCAGGCGCAGCGGCGCTGCGTCGAGGCTTTTCGGGCGAGTTATGCCGGAATAATCGGAGCTTCCCCAAAAACAGGCGATTTGTTTATCTTCCTGTCAGGAGCTATGACGTTCAATCAATCTGGTCTTTAAGCAAAGGTGCATTTGCGCCGGTTGTTCGCCATTGATCCGCGCGATCAGCGCATTGACGCTCTCTCTGCCCATACGATGCGTATCTACGCTAACAGACGTTAACTCAGGTTCGATTACCTGACAAATACTGCTGTCGTCATAGCCCACGATCGCCAACTGCTTCGGAATGTGCAGTTCAAGCCGCAGCGCGGCCTTGATCGCGCCAACCGCCAGCACATCGTTCATGCAAAACAGTGCCGTCGGACGGTTTTCCATCGAAAGCATCTCCGTCGCCATAGAAAGCGCGGCCGGAATGCTTGCATCGCATGAGCGAACATAGCGCGGTAAAATCGGCAGGTCATATTTTGCCATCGTGTCAATAAACGCGTTCTGGCGGGCGCTGGCTACATAAGGGTACAGATTCCCGCCCAGCAAACCGATGCGGGTATGTCCGCGCTGGATCAGATGCTCAACAGCCTGCAGCGATCCATCATAATCATCCGCTGTAACAGACGGAATATCATCGTGCACCGACTGGCTGTTGACCAATACGACCGGCGCATTTTGACGTTGCAGCACATCCAGCAGCATCTGCTCGCACTGTCCCGCAAGGATCACGCCGTCCACGCTGCGATTGGCAAACATGGACATGGCGCTGTTTGCAAAGGTCTTTGACGACACGATATAAACGGTATAGCCGTTTTTCTCCGCCTCCTGCTGGACAGCCTCCGATATCGCCGCATAAAACGGATTCTGCATGATGGGATAGTGCTTTTCATGGATGACAAACGCGATCGTCTTGTTTCTCTGCAAAACCATTGCACGCGCAATCGCATTGGGCGCGTAGTTGCAACACTTTGCAGCATGTTCGATCTTGGTCAGCGTTTCCGGCCGAAGCTTTTGCGGTGCGGAAAAAGCCCGCGACACCGTTGCGATGGAGCATCCCGCCATCTCGGCCACATCTTTGATCGTCGCCATATCTATCCCCCTGCTGCGTTGTTTTCTCAGGCCTTTTTCCCTCGGTTAAAATTCTGCCGGATATATCCGAATGCCAGAATCAGCACAATCACCGTCATAATGACGGACGCTGCCGATGCGTATCCTACTTTCAAATTCTTAACGCCGTACTGATAAATATACTGCGTAATGGTCGCGGTAGAGTTTGCGGGGCCGCCCTTGGTCAAAATATTGACTTTATCAAACAGGCGGAACGTATCGATGACACGCAGCAGCACGACCATAATAATATTCTTTGTGATATTGGGGATCGTTACGTAAACAAACCGTTTCCACGCGCCTGCGCCGTCGATCGCCGCCGCTTCGTATTGCCCGCGCGGCACGCCCTGCAGCGCGGCGTAGAGCAGCAAAAACGCAAACGGCGTATATTGCCAAATGTCGATCACGAGAATCGCATAAAATGCGGTCTTGACGTCCAGCAGCCAGTTTACCGGCGAGACGCCAAACACACCGAGTATGTTGTTAATGATACCATAGTTATTGGAAAACATCATCTGCCAAACCAAAGCAACCGTGACCGGCGGCAGAAGCGTAGGCAGCAGCGTCGTTGTGCGGATCAGTTTTCTTCCCTTTTGCACGCCGTTTATCAGAACCGCAACGGCAAGCCCCAGCACAACCTCCAGCAATACCGCAAGCAGCGTGAATTTCAACGTATTCCACAGTGCCTGCTGAAAATATTGATCCTGAAAGATCTTGACGAAGTTTTGCAGACCGATGAATTTGGTCGCCTTGGGTTTGAGATAGGAGTAATTCGTCAGGCTGTAATAGAGAACAAACCCCAAGGGAAAGATGCTGAGCGCCGTCAGCACCAGCATGGTAGGCGAACTCATCAGATATGCGTATAGGGTACTTTTCTTTTTCAATCCTTGCCACCTCGTTCCGATCAATCTTTTGGATTCCCGCTGCCGCCTCGCTACGGCAGCGGGAATCGCTTAGGAGGAGAAAAATCCTTATTTCATCAAATCCTCAATTGCCGTCTTGGCGTCGGCAAGAGCCTGATCGATGGTCTTGGTTCCGGAAATTGCGTTGGACAGTTCAATGCCATAAGCATTTTCAATGTCACTCCACAACGGCGTTCTCGGACGGACGCGGGATTGCTCCGTCGCGGTCAAAAGCGTTGCGTAGTAGGGATATTTTGCAGAGAGCTCAGCGTCCGTAAACACGCTGGTACGGGTCGGGACGGCGCCGTTGTCCGCGGCGGCCTTCTGCGTCTCAGCAGAGGTCAGGTACACCAGAAGCTTCATGGCAAGCTCTTTGTTCTGCGAATTGGCGGTCACTGCCATCATCCAGTTGCCGATCACGCCGGTAGCACGGTCTTCCGAAGCAGCGGAGATCTTGCCGGGAATGCGGGCATAGCCTGCCGCGGATGCGCCGTTGCTGATATACCAGCTCGGCCAGCCAAGGCTCATTGCCGCGTTGCCATCGGAAACAGCGGCGACGATGTCGTTCTTTTCATAGTTCGCGCCGTTCTCCAGCAGCTGCATATACATCGCAAGCGCGTCCTTTGCTTCCTGCGAATCCACCAGTACGTTCCAGTCTGCATCGAAGATATCTCCACCGTATGCCCAAAGCAGCGGCAGATAGTCTCCCACGATGGGGTTGCCCTGCTGGCCGCGCAGGACATAACCGACTTTACCGGCTGCCTTGACCTGCTTTGCCACTGCAAGCACATCTTCCCAGTTGTCCGGCACGGTTGCGCCGACAGAATCCAGCACATCCTGGTTATAGAACAGCAGCGTTACATTGCCGGCAAACGGCAGCGCGTAGGTGTCGCCTTCACCGTAGGGATCTTTGCCAATCTTCAGGGATGCGGTCACAAAATCCGAATCATCGGTATGGCCTTCTGCGGTCAGATCCAGCAGCATGCCGGCTTCTACAAGCTCGGGCATCCAGGGATCGTCGATCATCATCAGGTCATAGGAGCCCTTTGCATTGGTAGAATCCAGAGATACCTTCTGCTTCAGGTCGGCGGCCTCCAGTCCAAGAACCTCGATGGTGCAATTGTTATCCGCCTCAAACTGCGCCTTGACAGCATTGATGACGTCCACATGGGAGCCGCCGCGCGCTGCGATGACCAGCTTCGTCGGTTCCGCGGGAACCTCAGGTTCCGTCGTGGCTTCCACCACAGGAGCTTCCGTCGTTTCGGGCGCGGGCGTGGGTTCCGTCTTGGTGCAGCCAAATACGGAAGCAACCACAAAGAGCAATGCAAGAATCAGAGCAACTTTTCTTTTCATTTTGATTCACCTTTCTCCTTTTTTGTTATGTAGAGCATTCGCGTAAACGCTCTATTCTTTTACCGCACCGCTGGAAAGTCCAGCGATGAGGAAATTCTGTGCGAAGATGACAAACAGCGCGATCGGGATCAACGACAGTACGCCGCCCGCGGCGATATTGCCCCACTGCGCCAGCTCCTGTTCGCTGTTGAGCGTCGCCAGTGTCAGCGGGATTGTAAACTGTGAAGGACTGTTGACAAAGATAACGCCGTACAGGTATTCGTTCCAGCTCGTCATAAACGAAAGGATCCCAACCGCCGCAATCCCGGGGACAACCTGCGGAAGCACGATCTGCGTGAATAGCTGATGCTCGTTTGCCCCATCCACCGTAGCGCTCTCCTCGACCTCTTCGGGCAGATTTTCAAAGAACGTAATCATGAACCATACGATAAATGGAATGTTAATCAGCATGTGCGCGAGTATGATCGGTATTTTTGTGGAAAGCCACCCCAATTGATTCATCATGATGTAAAGCGGCAGCGCAAACGCAATCGGCGGCAGCACGCGGATGAGCAGCACCCAGAAGAGCATCGCGCCCTTCATGCGATAGCGAAACCGCGCGCGTGCCAATATGTAGGCGCAGCACAGACCGAACAGCAGAGACAATGTCAACGAACAGCCGGTCACGATCATGCTGTTTTTAATTGCGGTTCCGAAATCCCGATTCTGAAACAGATCGTTAAAATGCTCCAGCGAAAATGACTTTGGAAAGAAGGACAGCGCAGAGGATAATTCCCCGCCGCTGCGAATCGACAGCGACAGCATCCAATATATAGGAAACAACGTCCACGCAAGCAGCAGTATCACGATGGCTCCGCGCACGATCCGGCTCGTTTTCGATGATTTCATATGTTCGATCCCTCCTGATGTTTGAAAAAAGCAGCAGACGCGGCTGTTCGATCCGTAAAAATTCTCTTTTGTCAGTGCAGCAATGTGATTCCGGTGATTCCCGCGTGACTTGCCAATGTGAACCGTATCGCGCAGGCCAATCCACCCTCGTCCCGCAAATCACCTGTTACAAAAACCCGCTCCGGCAAAGATCTGCCTTGCAGATAGGCGCGCGCCTTTTGGAGTACGTCCGGATGCGCGCTGTCAAAGGTGCGATCCTGATCGGCACAGATCACAAACGCTTCCGGCGACGCCGTGCGTACCAGCGCTTCCGGAATGCCGTCCCTTTGCCCGTGATGCGTCAGCTTCAGTACATTGGCGCGATAACGGTGCTGTTCCGCCAGAGCGTCCCAACCGTTGACGCGGTCGCCGCTCAGTAAAACCGCGCTTTCCCCGCTACTGATATGCAGCGCAAGGCTGGTGGCGTTGCAATGCGCATCGAGCGTGCGATACATCGCGGACACCCGGGCTGCATCCTTTTCGGCAAGCATTGCTTCAAACGCTCGCTGCTCTGTTTCCATCTCCTGCCGGGTCATCCCAATGGGCGTCAGCCGGATAGCGCCGAAAGAGGCGGTTCCGGATTCACCGCAGATGGTTTCCACCGGAATATTGCGCTCCGCTGCCAGCGTAAGAAGCTTTTCAAAAGACAACAGCGCCGAGAAAAAGAGGCCGCCGCTGCGATCGGCGCACAGCGACGCCCGATACGGTGCAAGACGTCCGGCGATCCCCGTCTGCGGCGGAAGGTTGATCCAAATCTTCCCGATATCGAATGTCTCCGCCAACGCCGCAAGCCCGCCAATATGATCGTCATGGATATGCGTTACGATCATCAGATCGATGCGGGATATCTGCTGCCAGCGGAGAAACGCACCGATGCTGATCGCCGCGCTGCCGGTATATGCCGAAGGATCCGCGCTGCCGCCGTCTACGACGATGCACTGTCCCTTCTCCGTTATTACGATTGATTCGCCATATCCGACATTCAGAAACGTTACGTCCATAAATTCCTTCTTCCCTGACGCGTATCGTCAGGTTTCTGCCGCAATGTATACGTTTACATTATTTTTGTGAACCTTGTCGAAGTCCTGATAAATTATATGTGTTTATTGTATCAATTCCAATAATAGTATCTTGCATCACGTTTACAACATTTGTCAATACGTTTTGCATATTTTCATTAATTTACATTCCTGCGTCCATCAATTTGTGCGATTTCCTCCGATTTATTACCGCGCATGGCAAAAAACGCGCGGTTAAAAAAAAGAAAAGCACAGGCGGCTTTTCTTCTTTGGGGGCTGAAAGCGTTCTCCACGCAGCGCGATTCTCTGGGGTGGATTTTGCGATATACACCGGGCGTCTTGCGTACGCTACTCGCATCCGCTGTGAATATAAACTCTGCTGGGCTCCGGCTCACCCTCGCCCTGCGCCAGACAGAGAAAGCGCCAGCCATACCGTTCGTAAAAAGAAGTATGATCTGTTAAAAGATACAGCATCGGCTTGCAGATTGAAGCAAAAAGCGTAGGCTTAGTGGTGCCAGGGCGAGGTTTTTTGACGAAAATATGCAAGTCGATGGCGTTTGCACTTGCGTGATTTTAGAAACACGCTCTAATCGTACTGTGCAAGCAGCACGACATTTACGGCGGCGTGCATTACAGAGACAACACGGAGTATTCCATGTATCGCTACGCACAAGGTACCTGTCCGTACGCGCATGAGGTGAGCCAACACTTGATAACGCTTCCGTTGCATCTGTGGCTGTCAGATGCAGACATCGATCGCGTTATCGCAGTGGTCAACGGCAGTTTGGAATAATACCGTTCAGGCGCGCACAGTTCCAAAAAAACAGCCCTGCTGTCTATTCGACGCATTTCCCTCCAACACAATATCGGACGCGAAGCATAGATAAACGGCTCTGAAAGAGCGGACGGTTTATCAAAAAAAGCCCTGATGGAATTCGGGGCTTTTTTGGTGGTCGCCTGCCTAGGGCATTGTTTCTCTCCCGCAAATGATGCTATTCACATGCAAAGATGCTGTTTGCCTGTTTCATGCGCTCTACAACCGGGACTTTAAACGGGCATCGGCTTTCACAGCCTTTACATCCGATGCAGTCTGCCGCATTACAGCGCAGCGCCGCATAATGCGCCCGCACCGTAGCAGGGATATCCGTGTGCATTACCGCCAAATCGTACAGTTTATTGACCATGGCAATGTCAATGCCCGCTGGGCAGGGCGCACAGTGACCGCAATAGGTGCACTGCCCATTGCCGTAGGCGTGCTGCGGCGCGCTGGCAAGCACGCTGGCATAGTCGCGCTGCGCTTGGTCGGCTGTTTCATAGGCAATTGCCTCGAGAACGTGCGCAGGCGTATCATAGCCAACCAGAACGCTTGCTACCGCCGGACGCGTCAGCGCATAGTGCAGGCATTGTACCGGAGTCAGCGCAACGCCAAACGGCGATGTACGGGCGTCGAACAGTCTCCCTCCGGCATATCCTTTCATTACCGTGATGCCAACGCCACGCTGCTCACAAATGCGATACAGCGCTTCTCGCTCGGGCGCTATGCCATTCAAACCGTCGGTATACCGTTCGACAAAATACTGGTTGATGTCTTCGCTGGCGGGCAGCAGATCAAAAGCCGGATTGATACTGAACAGCAGCATTTCAATTTCTCCGCTCTCGGCGGCCATTTTTGCGACAACCGGATTGTGGCTGCTCATGCCGATATGACGAATTACGCCATCCCGCTTCAGAGCGTGCACATATTTGATGTAGTCGCTGGAGAGAATACGCTCAAACTCCGCAACCTCGTCCACAAAATGAATCATACCCAGATCGATATAATCCGTTTGCAGGCGTGTGAGCAGATCCTCAAAAGCGGGCTTTACCTGCGCCAAATCGCGGGTGCGCACGTATTGTCCGTTTTGCCAAGTAGCGCCAATATGCCCCTGAATGATCCATTTGTCTCGATTTCCCTTCAGTGCGGCGCCGATATTGGAGCGCACATTCGGTTCAGACATCCAGCAATCGAGAATATTGACGCCCTGTTCCTCGCACGTCTTCACAACGGCCAGCACTTCGTCGGCATTGTGGCGTTCCAGCCACTCGGCGCCCAGACCGATCTCACTGACCTGCAACCCGGTTGTCCCAAGTTCTCTGTACTTCATCTTTTTGTCCTTTCTGTCGGCAAAGCTATTCCGCCCATCAAATCTGTTATTGTTGAATCAATCCTTCTGATCTGAATCAGAAAACAATATCAAACCCTTGCTCCGATCGTCTATCTCATAGTTATCATACGATGCGATATCCCAATAGTAATTTCTTTACAGCACAAAAGCAAGCATATCCGATATTACAGCGCGATCGCTGCACAACGAATTTCCAACCGCCGTACAGATATTCTTTGCGGAATGCAGCTGCATCCGTAGGACTGCGCTACCTTTTACAGCGCGGTATTGGTCGATGACATTTTATGAAGCAACTTTTCTTTGCTCAATGTGGCTGTCTTCAGCACCTTCAGCTCCGTATTTTACGGCAGCTTTTTCAATCGCCTTCTTTTTTGCGGTTATTTGCTATACAGCCGGAAATCCATCCGGAATATACTTCAAAAAGTCCGTATCTATGAGATTGACTTTGGAAATCGGAGCAGGTAGACTGATATTGAAAGCTGAGAACAGGGATGTCCGAGTTCGACCGTGTCGTTTCGAGTATTCCCCACGACCTCAGCTTTTTTTGTTATCGCCATGATGTAAAAAGAAAAAGCCCCTAAATTAGGCGCTTTTCGTGGCTGCGGAACTAGGATTCGAACCTAGACAATACGAGTCAGAGTCGTAGGTGCT
>CAZWUK010000029.1:0-24905 GCA_964636685.1 uncultured Oscillospiraceae bacterium | reverse complement strand
CTGGTCGATGTCGATGATCTTGTCGAGCGCCTCAATTCCCTCGATTCCGTCGCAGTCGCCGGGTCGGGTCTTGGCGCGGTTCAAATCGCGCAGCAGCGTCTTTTTGATGATCTCGTTGACAAGGCTCGATTTGCCCGAGCCGGAAACGCCCGTCACCACCGTAAAGGTTCCCAGCGGAATATCCACATCCACATTTTTGAGGTTGTTGGCACGCGCGCCGCGCACGCGCAAGAAGCTGCCGTTGCCCTTGCGGCGCTCTTTGGGAATGGCAATGTATTTTTTGCCGCACAGATACTGACCCGTGATCGAGTCGGGTGATTCCTCGATCTGCTTGGGCGTTCCCACGGCAATCACATGCCCGCCGTGCTCGCCCGCGCCCGGGCCGATGTCCACCACATAGTCCGCGCTGCGAATGGTATCCTCGTCATGCTCGACGACCACCAGCGTGTTGCCAAGGTCGCGCATCTGCATGAGCGTTTTTAACAGCTTTGCGTTATCCCGCTGGTGCAGCCCGATGCTGGGCTCGTCGAGAATGTACAGGACGCCCACCAGCCCGCTGCCAATCTGCGTGGCGAGCCGGATACGCTGCGCTTCGCCGCCGGAGAGCGTCATTGCCGCGCGCGACAGCGTCAGGTAATCCAGTCCCACGTTGACAAGGAAGCCCAGCCGCGCTTCGATCTCCTTGCGGATCTGTTCGGCGATCATCGTCTGGGTCTTGCTCAATTCCATCTCGCGCAAGAACGCGCGGACGGTGCGCACCGGCATATCGGAAAGCTCCGCGATATTCTTTCCGCCGACCGTGACGGCAAGGCTCGCGGGCTTTAAGCGTTTCCCGTGGCAATCCGGACAGGGGATATTGGACATATACTGCTCAATCTCCTGCTTCATATAGTCGGACTGCGACTCGCGATAGCGCCGCTCCAAATTGGTCACGATGCCCTCAAACGGCTGGTCAAACGTGCCGCTGCCATAGTCCTTTTGGTAGGCGATGTGCAGCTTCTCCGTTCCCGTTCCGTAGAGAATGGCATGCTGCACCTTCTTGGGCAGCTCCGAAAACGGCGTATCCATCGAAACCCCGTAGTGCTTGGTCAGCGCGTCAAAATACATGCTGGCGATCGTTCCCTTTGCGGCGCTGTTCCAGCCGGAAACATTGACCGCGCCCTCAGAAAGCGACAACGCGGGGTTGGGGACGACCAGCGCAGGGTCGATCTTCATCAGCGTCCCGAGTCCCGTGCAGGTCGGGCACGCGCCGAAGGGATTGTTGAAGCTGAACATACGCGGCGTCAGCTCCTCCACGCTGATGCCGCAGTCCGGACAGGCGTAATTCTGCGAATACAAAATCTCCGCTCCGTCCACCACCGCGACGATGGCAAGGTTTTGCCCGAGACGAAACGCCGTCTCCAGCGAATCGGTCAGGCGTCCCTCGATGCCCTCCTTGATGACCAGCCGGTCGATGACGGCGTCGATGCTGTGCTTAAACTTTTTGTCAAGCGCCGGCACCTCTGCAATGTCATAGACCACCTTGTCCACGCGCACACGCACATAACCCTCGCGTCGCAGCTCCTCAAACACCTTGGCATGCTCGCCTTTTCTGGCTCTCACGCACGGCGCAATGACCTGGATCTTGGCGCCCTTTTCCATTGCCATGACCTGATCCACGACCTGATCCACGCTCTGCCGCTCAATCACCTTGCCGCAGCTCGGGCAGTGCGGCGTTCCGCAGCGCGCAAACAGCAGGCGGAGATAGTCGTGGATCTCCGTTACCGTTCCAACGGTGGAACGCGGGTTGTGGCTCGTGCTCTTCTGGTCGATGGAGATGGCAGGCGAAAGTCCCTCGATGCTGTCCACGTCCGGCTTTTCCATCTGCCCCAAAAACTGCCTTGCATAGGAGGAAAGGCTCTCCACATACCGGCGCTGTCCCTCAGCATAGATCGTATCGAAAGCGAGGCTTGATTTGCCGGATCCCGACAGCCCCGTAAACACCACCAGCTGATTGCGCGGCACGGTAATATCTACATTTTTCAGATTGTGCTCTCTGGCGCCCTTGATGACAATATCCTTCATGGTCTTCCTTTGCTTTTTCCGTATTCATTCGCGGATGCAAAGCGGCAGGTCGAAAAGCACAAGCCTGTTCCTATCATGAATACGATCGAACCGTATCGTTTCCTTGCGTATCGTATCCGGCGCATTTGCATCGCAATGGGATTATAGCAAAAAAGCGCGATGGATGCGCGCTTTTTTATAACTTTTTTGCAGTGTTTGCTTTTTTGCCCTTTTTGTCCGGCTCACTTTCTTGTGCGTCCGCGCGCGCGCTTGTGCGAGCCGATCATGCCGGGTTTTGCCTTCTCTGCCGCCTTGATCTCGTCGCCGGAAAGCTTCTTGATCTCGTCGCGCAGCTTTGCCGCCTGTTCAAATTCCAGTTCCCGCGCCGCCTGCCGCATCTGCTCGGTCAAGATCTCTACGCGCGCCGCGCGTTCGTCGTCGGACATGGTTTCCACTGGGCCGGAAAGCTTCTTTGTGATGGAGAACGTGCTATGCACGGCCTTTTTGACGCTTTGGGGCGTGATGCCGTGCGCTTGGTTGAACGCCTGCTGCTTTTCGCGGCGGCGGCTCGTTTCGTCCATGGCGTTTTGCATGGACGGCGTGATCGCGTCGGCATACATAATGACCCGTCCGTCCACGTTGCGCGCCGCTCTGCCGATGGTCTGCACAAGGCTGGTCGTCGAGCGCAAAAAGCCTTCCTTGTCCGCGTCAAGGATCGCAACCAGTCCGACTTCGGGGAGGTCGAGTCCCTCGCGCAACAGGTTGATGCCCACCAGCACGTCAAATTCGCCCAGCCGCAGGTCGCGCACGATCTCCATGCGTTCCATGGTGTCGATGTCCGAGTGCATATACCGTACGCGCACCTTCATGCCGTCGAGGTATTCGGTCAGGTTTTCCGCCATGCGCTTTGTGAGCGTCGTCACAAGCGTGCGGTAGCCCTTTTGCGCCTGCAAACGCACCTCGCCCAAAAGATCGTCGATCTGCCCCTTGACGGGTCGCACCTCGATCTCCGGATCGATCAGACCGGTCGGTCGGATGATCTGCTCCACGACCTGCTTTGCGCGTCCCATTTCATACGCCGCCGGCGTTGCGGATACGCAGAGCATCTGCGGAATGCGCGCGATAAATTCGTCAAACTTTAAGGGTCGATTGTCATATGCCGACGGAATGCGAAAGCCGTAGTCCACAAGCGACGTCTTGCGCGCCAAATCCCCGCGATACATCGCGCCCACCTGCGGCAGCGTCACGTGCGATTCGTCCACGATCAGCAAAAAGTCCTTGGGGAAGTAGTCGATCAGCGTAAACGGCGGCTGTCCCGGCGTTCTGCCGTCAAAGTAGCGCGAATAGTTTTCGATGCCGTTGCAGTAGCCGATCTCGCGCATCATCTCCATATCGTAGCGCGTACGTTCCTCGATGCGCTGCGCCTCGATCAGCCGATCCATCGTGCGGAATTGCTCCGCGCGTTTTTTGGCGTCCTCCTCGATCTGTCCCATCGCTTCGTCCAGTCGGCTGCGATCCACCGCGTAGTGCGACGCGGGAAACACCGCCGCGTGGGTGCGCTCGTCCAAAAGCTCGCCGGTCAGCGCGTTGACCTCGACGATTCGGTCGATCTCGTCCCCAAAAAACTCCACGCGCAGGGCTTTGTCCTGCCAGTTGATGGGAAAGATGTCCAATACATCGCCGCGAATGCGGAACGTACCGCGCGCAAAGTCAAAATCGTTGCGCTGGTACTGGATGTCCACAAGCTTTTTGACGATCTCGTTGCGATCGACCTCCATCCCCTTGCGCAGGGAGATGGACATGCGCATATATTCCTCCGGGTTGCCCAGCGCATAGATGCACGATACCGACGCCACGATGATGACGTCCCGCCGCTCGTTGAGCGCGCTTGTGGCGCTGTAACGCAGGCGGTCGATCTCGTCGTTGATGGCGGTCGTTTTCTCGATATAGGTATCGGACGCGGGAATATACGCCTCCGGCTGATAATAGTCGTAGTACGACACAAAGTACTCTACCGCCGAGTCGGGGAAAAACTCCCGAAACTCCGCGCAGAGCTGCGCCGCCAGCGTCTTATTGTGCGCCAGCACGAGCGTCGGCTTTTGCACGCGCTCAATGACCTTGGCCATGGTGAAGGTTTTGCCCGAGCCGGTAACTCCCAGCAGCACCTGCGCATCGTCGCCGCGCAGCACGCCCTCGGCAAGCCGATCGATCGCCTGCGGCTGGTCGCCCGCCGGTTCATAGGGCGATACGACATGAAATTCATTCATCGCTGTTGTTTTCTACCCTTCTCTTCTTTTCTTTCACGGGAAAGAAAAGAAGCAAAAGAAAGCGCTTATTCAGCGGCAAGGGCTGTGCCTTTGCCGCTGGACTCCTTCGGACTTTTGCGCCATTGCCTCGCTTTATCTAACGGCGTGTCAGCACTCGTAGTCCACGGATACGGATGCGCGGCTGTATTGGTGGATATACTCCTTGACCTTGCAGTGCGCGGGGTGGTTGGCATAGATCTTGAGCGCGTCGCGGTCGGGCAGGGTTACGGTCAAAACAAAGCTATAGCTGCGGTTGCTGTGCAGCACGTCGCAGCCCGCCTGAATATCGAGGATTTCCGGAATGTCCTGCTTCATGGCAAGCAGCTTTTCCACGGCGACGGGTGCGGTCACTTCTTCATTTTCCATCTTGTGCATGACGACATGTTTTAACATTTTTTGTTCTCCTTTATGTTTACGCAATCATTTTATTTCCACCGGGAAAGGGTCTTGTTTCCTTTCGGTGCTTGTCAAAAGCTGCCAAGCACCGCGAGCAGCAGAGAATCGACGTCCTTGCGCTTGCCCTGCCGCTGCAAAAGATCCACGTCGGCAAGCGACAGCACGGCCTTTTCCAGCTGCGACATCGAGCAGCGCTTTGCGTTTTGCACCGCAAGCTTTGCCGCGTACGGACTGCCGCCGAGACTTGCCGCCGCGCGCTGATCGGACTGCCCCGCGGCTACATACTGCTTGGCCCGCAAAATAAGCTTCAGCCGTCCTTCCAAAAACGCCGCGATGCTCATGGCGGATTCGCCGTCCTGCAATCTGGAAAGCAGCATGGTGATCGCCTGCTTTTTTTTGCCCGCCACAAGAAGATCCACCATCTGGAAGGCGTTATACTCCGCGTCGGGCGTGACGCACGTTTCGAGAGCCGCTGCGGTAATCTCGCCGTAATTGACATAAGCCGACGCCATATTGACGGCGTTTTCCAGTTCGGACAGATCTGTCCCAACCATGGTGACAAGCTTTCTTGCGGCAACTCTGCCCACGGATGCGCCGACAAGCTTTGCCCGCTTTTCGATAAACGCCATCGCCCGCTCCTCGGAATACGCTTCAAACGTCACAACTCGGTCAAGCTGTGCCATGGTCTTGAAAAACGCGCTCTTTTTGGCGTCCTCGCCGCGCTTGACAATCAATAGCAGCGTGCTCTCCGGCACTTTGTCAAGATAGGGAATCAGCTTTTCGGCGTCGTCTGAGGAAAGCTCCTTCACCGTCACAATGCGGCGCTCGTCAAACATGGGCAGCGTCTCACACGCCTGCATCACATCCGCGGCGGTCGGGTTTTGCAGCGTCTGGCGGTTCAGCTCCGCCATGCCCTCCGACAGCAGCGTATTGCACTGCCTGATGGCATGCGCCTTGCTGTATTCCTCCTGCCCGTGCAGATAATATGCGCCAGCGACCGCGCGGGTCTGTATGGCTTTGAAAAAAGCGATTTCTTCCATAATGGTAGTATAGCATATCCGCACGCTTTGAAAAACGGTCGCGCTGCATTTTCTTATCTTAGATTCTCCACAGCACAAGGGCAACGGCAAACACGGCAGCGGCGGCAGCAAGCCCCTTTTTCCGGTCGCCGAGATACAGCCGCGAGCACAGCGGCATTGCCGCAAAAAACAGCAGGCAGGAGATCGCCGACGCTTTGGGAACGGCAAGTCGGAAAACCGCGCCCGCGTCGATGACGGCGCACAGCACATCCAGCACAAACCGCGGCACAACAGCAAGCACCCTCGCTGCGTCTGGCAGTACAAAGGACAACGCCGTCACGACAAACGCGGGGATCAAAAACAGCGGAAACAGCGGTAAAACGAACAGATTCCCTACCACTGAGGTCAGCGGAACGCCCGAAAACAGGCGGCTGACCACGGGCAGCGTCGCAAAATTCACGGCAACGCTTGCCGCAAGCAGCGAACGCACGGGGTTTGCAACGCGCCGCATCCCGCTTTGCAGTACCGGCGCTAGCAGCAGCAGCCCGTATACCGCGCCAAACGAAAGCTGAAACGCCGCCGTGTACAGCGAAAACGGATTGCACAGCACGATCGTGCAAAACGCCGTTGCAAGCGCGGTGGGCGCGTCCGCCCTGCGCCCAAGCGGCACGGCAAGCGCCGCGTACAGCAGCATGACGCCCGCCCGCACCACGGACGGAGAAAACGCGGTGATCGCCGCGTACAGCACGACAAATGAGACGAGCGCAAAGAACGACCGCCACTTTGCCCGATCCCGCAGCAGCAAATAGACCGCGCCCGCAAGCGTTGTGACATGCAGCCCGGACACCGCAAACAAATGCGCCATGCCGAGCGCCCCGGCGTGCTGATAGAATGCTTCGTCCAGCTCGGTCTTGTCGCCAAGCAGCAGCCCGCGCACCAACCCGCCCGAGGACAAAAACAGCGCATCGATTCGCGCCCCCACGGCTTCGCGCAAATCCAGCAGCAGCCCGTAGGCGTCGGTTTTGGGGCTGCTGTCGATCGCTTGCAGCGTACCCGCCGCGCCCGCGGCAGTCGCCGTAATCCCTTGCGACAGCAAGCGCTCCCGATACCCCGTCTCCGATTGGCGCACCGCTGCCCGGCAGGTCAGCACCGTTCCGTAAAGGGGCGTCTGCTGCGTCTTGACCGTGAGCAGCAGACGCCCGTCCATGGGCGCGCCGTCGAGCGTCACGCGAGAAAGCGTCAGCTCCCAGCCGTCTTCCGACGCTTTGGGCAGATCGCGGACAGTACCGGCAATCACATAGTTCCCGGGTGCAGGCAGGGTCGGTACGGCGAGAAATACCCGTGCCATACCCAGCCCCAAACATGCAAAAAGCAACGCCGCGACACGCTTTTTGAGCGCCAGCAGACACAAGAAAACAATGCCGGCCGCCGCTGCGCCAAAAGGCAGCAACAGCACCGGCACAAAGCGATAGCACAGCACGCCAAGCAGCAATCCGATTGCCGCGACACACAGCGGGCGAACGTGAAAAATCGGTTGTAACAACGAGCTTTTTTGTCGCTCCATGAGGAGATCTTGCCACGTTTTTTCGCTTTCGTCAACGCAAAAGATCCTTTCGGCGTTTTGCGTTGAATACGCCGGCGCCGTCCGCGCCCCCAAATGCCGCATTTCTTCACGAAATCACCGCATTTTGCCCCCCGGTTTCTTGCAATTGCCTATTGAATATGGTAATATGACTCGATACTGGTGCACTATGCCATTGGATAGTGATGATATATGGAGGAACAAGCATGGCAACCTTTGAAAAACTCGAAAACAACAAAGCAAAACTGACCGTGACCGTTGACAAGGACGCCTTCGCGGCGGCATTGCAGACGGCGTATGTCAAAACCGTCAAGCACTACAACGTTCCCGGTTTCCGCAAGGGAAAAGCGCCCCGCAAGGTCATCGAAAACCTGTACGGCGAAGCGGTGTTCTTTGAGGACGCCTTTGAAGAGGTCTGGGGCGACGCCTACGACGCCGCACTCACCGAAAACAATCTGATCGCCGTCGATAAACCGGAGCTGGATATTACGACCATCAGCAAGGAAGAGGGCGTGGTATTCACCGCCGTCGTACAGCTCAAGCCCGAAGTGACCCTCGGCGAATACAAGGGTATAGAAGTGGAAAAGCCAACGTATACTGTTGAGGATGCGGACGTTGACGCCGAGATTGAAAAAGAACGCGAAAAGAACGCCCGCTTTATCGACGTGGAGCGCGCTGTGGAAAACGGCGACCGCGTGATGCTGGACTATTCCGGCAGCGTGGACGGCGTAAAATTTGACGGCGGCACGGCGGAGGATCAGATGCTGGTCATCGGCTCCGGCTCCTTCATCCCCGGCTTTGAAGAGCAGCTCGTCGGCATGGCAATCGGCGAGGAGCGCGACATCTCCGTCAAGTTCCCCGAGGAATACCACGCAGAGGAGCTTGCCGGCAAGGACGCGATTTTCCATGTAACGATCAAGTCCGTTCAGATCAAGGAACTGCCCGCGCTCGACGATGAGTTTGCCAAGGACGTTTCCGAATTCGATACGCTCGAGGCCTATCGCGCCGACAAGAAAAAAACGCTGACCGAAGCCGCCGAAAAGAACGCGGAGGCCGCCATTGAAAACGCCGCGCTGCAAGCCGCCTGCGACAACGCCGCGGTCGAAATCCCCGAGGTCATGGTCGGCCGTCAGGTCAACTATATGTTGCAGGACATCGCCTATCGTCTCCAGATGAGCGGCATGTCTCTGGAGGACTACTGCAAATTCACCGGCACGGACATGGATCAGCTGCGAAAAAGCTACCACGATGAAGCCGCTGCCCGCGTGAAGATGCAGCTCGTCATCGAAGCCGTCGGCAAGGCCGAGAACATCGCCTGCTCTGCCGAAGATCTCGACAAGAGCATTGCCGACTATGCCGAAAACTCCGGCAGCGACAAGGAAACCTTCCACAAGAACCTCTCCGACGACGACATCGAGTATCTGACCGATCGCGTTGTTGCCGAGAAGAGCGTCGATTTCATTGTGAAGAACGCAAAGCTCGTGGCTGCCAAGAAAAAACCCGCCGCAAAGAAAAACGCCGCGGCAAAAAAGACCGAATCGGAGGAAGCTCCTTCTGAGGATTCCGCCGAATAATAAAGGAGGCGCCGCATGAATCTGGTACCTATGGTCGTGGAACAGACCAGTCACGGTGAACGTTCCTACGACATCTATTCCCGTTTGCTCAAGGATCGCATCATCATCCTGGGCGGCGAAGTGGACGACGACACGGCAAACCTGGTCGTCGCCCAGATGCTCTTCCTTGAAGGAGAAGACCCCGACAAGGATATCAATCTGTACATCAACAGCCCCGGCGGCTCCGTTACGGCGGGTCTTGCCATATTCGATACGATGCAGTACATCAAGTGCGACGTATCGACCATCTGCATCGGGCTGGCGGCCTCTATGGGCGCCTTCCTGCTGGCGGCGGGCGCAAAGGGCAAACGCAAAGCCCTGCCCAACGCCGAGATCATGATCCATCAGCCCTCCGGCGGCGCGCAGGGGCAGGCGACGGATATCAGCATCCACGCAGAGCAGATCCTCCGGATCAAAAAACGCCTCAATGAGATCCTGTCCGAGCGTACCGGTCAGCCCCTGGAAAAGGTCACTGCCGATACCGAGCGCGACAATTTCATGACAGCGGAAAATGCCAAGGTGTACGGCATCATCGACGAGGTCATTCCCCCGAGAAGATAATGAGGTGAACCATGCCAAAAAACGAAGATAAATCCGCAAACATCCGCTGCACCTTCTGCGGCAAAGCGCAGGACGAGGTGCATCGAATCATCGCCGGCCCCGGCGTATACATCTGCAACGAATGCGTGGATCTGTGCCGCGAGATCATCGATGAGGACTTTTCCTCCCCTGAGATGGATCTGACCGACATTCCCAAGCCGCAGGAAATCCTGGACATACTCGACGAGTATGTCATCGGGCAGCATGACGCCAAAAAAGCGCTGGCAGTGGCGGTATATAACCATTACAAGCGTATCAACGCCGGCGAGAAAAAGGACGACGTTGAGCTGCAAAAGAGCAATATCGTCATGCTGGGGCCAACGGGCTGCGGCAAGACGATGCTTGCCCAGACGCTTGCCAAGATCCTGAACGTGCCGTTTGCCATGGCGGACGCCACGAGCCTGACAGAGGCTGGCTATGTGGGCGAGGATGTGGAAAACATCCTGCTCAAGCTCATCCAGTCCGCCGACTACGACGTGGAAAAGGCCGAAAAGGGCATCATCTACATCGACGAGATCGACAAGATTGCCAGAAAGAGCGAGAACGTCTCCATCACGCGCGACGTTTCCGGCGAGGGCGTGCAGCAGGCGCTGCTGAAGATTCTGGAGGGCACCGTCGCCTCCGTTCCGCCGCAGGGCGGCCGCAAGCATCCGCATCAGGAATTCATCCAGATCGATACGACCAATATCCTCTTCATCTGCGGCGGCGCGTTCTCGGGGATCGACAAGATCATCGAAAAGCGCATCGGGCAGAAGATCATGGGCTTTGGCGCGGATATTCCGTCCAACGAGGAAAAGGACATCGGGCAGGTGCTCAAAAACATCCTCCCCGAGGATCTGTTGAAATTCGGCCTGATTCCGGAGTTTGTGGGTCGTATGCCCATCATCGTGACGCTGGAAAACCTGGATGAAAACGCGCTGGTGCGCATTCTCACCGAGCCAAAAAACGCGCTCACGCGGCAGTACAAGCGCCTGTTTGAGATGGACGGGGTTGACCTGACGTTTGACGATGAGGCGCTCCGCGCCGTCGCCAAGAAGGCCATCGCCCGCAAAACCGGCGCGCGCGGTCTGCGCGCGATTCTGGAGGACGTCATGCTCGACATCATGTTCGACATCCCGTCCCAGAAGGATATCACCAGCTGCCGCATCACGGAGAACACCATCGAAAAGGTAGAGCCTCCCACGCTGGTACACGGGCTGATCGAAGGCGAAGCTGCCGCCGCGCCCAAAGCAAAAAGCCCGAAGAAGCCCAAACAAACCGCATAGCAAAAGCATTGCTCCAATCAATGGCCGTCCCGCTCGGGGCGGTCATTTTTTTGTCGCTCACCATACCCGGAGACAAATGGTTTTCTGAAATTTACAAGCTTCGGGCAGGAGGAGGCAAGGCGCTGTTCGCGCCCAGCCAACGTGCTTTCCCCCGCGCTTGCACAGGAAGTTTACGCCGACGTCAAATTCTCGACACCCTGCACCGATTGCACTATCTGACAATCTTCGATATACTTGGTAAGAAATACTGGGGGCGAACACCGATTTCGCCAAAGGAGTACAACCATGGAAAATCAAAAGAAAGACTTTTTACCGGTCATCCCGCTGCGAGGCGTCGCCGTTCTGCCGGGAGAGATCATTCATTGTGATATCGGCCGCAAAAAATCGCTCGCCGCAATGGAATACGCGCTTTCCGGAGACGGGCTTGCCCTGTTTTCGGCGCAGCAGAACGCCAAGCAGGTGGAGATTACAAGCGAGGACATCTTTCGCGTCGGCACCGTATGCCGCATCCGGCAGGTGTTTCGTATCCAAAATGAAACCGTGCATCTTCTGGTTACTGGCGTTTCCCGGGCAATGATCGGGGAATATGTTTCCGATACGCCATATTTTGCCGCGAATGTCGTCTATCCCGTGGAGACCGAGCCGGACGCCGTCACAGAGGAAGCGCTGCGCCGCCGCCTGTCCGACGCTTTTCGGCAGCACGCCGCTTCCCGCGATAAGCTGACCGTCGATCAGCGCGAAAACGTGCTGCAAACGCCGGAATTCTCCGCCTTTGTCGATGCGATATCGCAGCATGTGGCGACGCAGCTTTCCGACAAGCAGGCGCTCTTGGAGGAATTTGACGCGGAAAAGCGCGCCATGTATCTGCTGGCCCTCATCGCAAAGGAGCTGGAGGTCATGGCGATCGACCGCCGCATCTCCGAGAAGATCAAGGGCGCGATGGAGCAAAACCAAAAGGAATTTGTTCTGCGTGAGCAGCTCAAGGCCGTCAAGGAGGAGTTGGGCGTCGGTGAAGACGACGAGCTCTCCGGTTACCGCGCCCGCGCAGCAAAAAAGCAGCTGCCCGACGAAGTGCGAACCGCGCTCGAAAAGCAGCTGAACCGCTATGAGCAGCTCCCCATGGGTTCGCATGAGCAGCCCATGGCGCAGAGCTACATCGAGTGTATTCTGGATCTGCCGTGGGTAGAAACCTCCGAGGAAAACCTCGATCTTGCCCATGCGCGCGCGGTGCTCGACCGGGATCATTACGGCATGGAGCGCGTGAAGGAACGCATCATCGAGAGCCTTGCCGTAGAAAGGCTCACCAACAATCCGCAAGGACAGATCCTCTGTCTCGTCGGCCCGCCGGGCGTGGGCAAGACCTCAATCGCAAAGGCCATTGCCGAAGCGACCGGCCGTCATTTTGTGCGCATGAGCCTCGGCGGCGTACACGACGAGGCCGAGATCCGCGGACACCGGCGCACCTATATCGGCGCGGAGCCGGGGCGCATCATCGACAGCATGAAAAAAGCCGGCACGGTCAATCCTCTGCTGCTGTTTGACGAGATTGACAAGCTCTCGAGCGATATGCGCGGCGACCCTGCCTCCGCGATGCTGGAGGTGCTCGACAGCGCGCAGAACAACTCGTTTGTGGATCACTTTCTGGAGCTTCCGTACGATCTGTCGCGCTGCATGCTGCTCACCACGGCAAACGACGCGTCGCTCATCCCCAAGCCGCTGCTTGATCGCATGGAGGTCATCGAGGTGCCGAGCTATCTGTTTGATGAGAAGCTTGAGATCTCCCGCCGGCACCTGATCCCGCGGCAGATGGAAAAGCACGGGCTCAAAAAGACGCACCTGCGCATCCCCGAGGAATCGCTTTCGACGCTTGTGGAAGGCTATACCCGGGAGGCCGGCGTGCGCGAGCTGGAGCGCGTCATTGCCGCCGTTTGCCGCAAGACCGCCTGTGAGGTCGTGGAAGGACACCGAAGGCTCACGCTCACGCCCGGTCGTATCACCGAATGGCTGGGGCCGAAAAAGTATTACAGCGACAGCGAAAAGCACCCGCCGCTCGTCGGCGTCGTCACAGGGCTTGCGTGGACGAGCGTCGGCGGAGAGACGCTGGAAATCGAAGCCACCGCCGTACCGGGCAAGGGCAATCTGCAACTGACCGGTCAGCTTGGCGACGTCATGCAGGAATCCGCGCGCGCCGCCATGACGTTTGTGAAGGCAAACGCGGAGCATTTTGACATTGAGTCGGAGATGTTTGACAAGCTTGACCTGCACATTCATGTGCCGGAGGGCGCGGTGCCCAAGGATGGGCCGTCTGCCGGCATTGCCATGGCCACGGCGCTTGTTTCGGCGCTGACCGGCATCCCGGTGCGCAGCGACGTCGCCATGACGGGCGAGATCACGCTGCGCGGGCGCGTACTGCCCATCGGCGGACTGCGCGAAAAGCTGCTTGCCGCCGTACGTCACGGCGTCACCACCGTCATCCTGCCCGAGGAGAACCGTGAAAGCCTGTTCGACGTGCCGGCACGGGTCAAGGATGCGCTGAAAATCCTGTTTGTCACAGATGCGGAAACCGTGTTGTCGCACGCGCTGACCCGCTGCCCCAAATGGAGCGAGGCGGTTCTCAACGTTACCGAAAGGGAAGATATTCATGCAGCCATTCGTCATTAAGCAGGCGGAGTTTACCACAAGCGCCGGGCTTTCCACCCCGTATCCGCAGCAAACGCTCTGCGAGATCGCCATTGTCGGAAAGTCCAATGTGGGCAAAAGCTCCCTCATCAACTGCCTGACCGGCAACGGAAAGCTCGCAAGAACCTCCCAGCAGCCGGGGAAAACGCGGCTGATTAACTTCTTTACCATCAACCGGCTCTTTTACCTTGTGGATCTGCCGGGCTACGGCTTTGCCAAGGCCAGCAAAAAGGAGCAGGAAGGCTGGGGCGAGTTGATGGAGGCGTATCTCTCGTCCGGCCGCGTCAACCACCTGTTTTTGCTCATCGACATCCGCCATACGCCGACCGAGGACGACCGGCAGATGTTCCAATACGTGCTGTATTACGGCATCCCCTTTACGCTTGTCGCCACCAAGTCCGACAAGGTCACAAGGTCGCAGCGCAAGCTTTTGGCAAACGCCGCCGCCAAGGCGCTCGGCGCGCCGCCCGCCGCCATTTGCTTCTCCTCCGAGACGGGAGAAGGCAAGGCGGAACTGCTCGAACGCATGGGACAAATTCTTCAGGATCGCCAAAACACAGAAAGGGCTTGACATGTCGGTTTGTTTTCCGCATAATATGCACCGAAGTCTATTTCTTTGGTAAGGAGAACCATCCCTATGGCTTTGCATAAATGCCCCAAATGCGAATTGAACTATATCCGCGAAGGGCAGCAGTATTGTGACGTATGCGCCCGCGCCATGAAGCGCGTTACCGTTCACGAAAAGAAGACCGGCGAGCCGCGGCTCTGTTCGGAATGCGGTGAAGAACCCGTGTACCGCAACGGGCTTTGCGCGGAATGCTACAAGGAGCATAAGCGGCAGGTCGATCTTGAAAACGCCGCAAATGTCCCGGAGGCCGGCGACGACGAGGAGCTGGATCTAGAGCTTGACCTCGTTGAGGACGAAGACGAGGAAGAGGACGAAGAAGAGTGATCTTTGCAAAAGCCGACGCTGAGCCGCCGGCTTTTTTATCCTCCTTCCGCACAAGAGCAGGAGGAAGCATGTCCATTTACGCCATCGCAGACGTACATCTTTCGCACACCGTGGAAAAGCCCATGGAGATATTCGGCAGCGCGTGGGAGGATCATACGCGCCGCCTTGAGGCTTGCTGGAAAAAAACGGTCGCGGACGGCGATCTCGTTTTGATCCCCGGCGACATCAGCTGGGCGATGCAGCTGGAGGACGCCAAGGAGGATCTCGCGTTTCTTGACGCGCTGCCGGGAAAGAAGCTGCTTTTGCGCGGTAATCACGATTACTGGTGGAGCTCCTATACCAAGGTCAAGCAGCTGCTGCCGGACAGCATCGGCGCAATTCAGAATAACGCCGTTTTGCGCGGCAATGTCGCCATCGGCGGTACGCGCGGCTGGACAAGTCCCAACAGCGCCGCCTTTTCTCAGGACGACCGCAAGATCTACGAACGCGAGCTCGGACGGCTGCGGCTGTCGCTCGCCGCCATGCCGGAGGGCTGTGAGAAGCTCGTGATGCTGCATTACCCGCCGCTCGACGATAAGCTTGCCGACACGCCGTTTACGCTCCTGCTCGAAGAATACGGCGTTTGTGACGTTGTTTACGGGCATCTGCACGGCCCGGCGCATCACAGCGCCTTTTCCGGCGTGCATCACGGCGTCCGCTATCATTTTGCCGCCGCGGATTACCTCTCATTTTGCCCGCTTCTGATCCGAAAGGAGCAATCTGCGCCATAAGCCGGGGCATCCCGCCAACTGGCTCTATCTTTTTCGGGCAAAATCAAGTATACTATCGCTATTCTCTACATTGGATACGAACTATCATAGCAATAACAAAGGAAAAGCGTTCGGATCGCACGTAGAAAAAAACGGCGGTCTTTACAGCGATCCGACACCGCTTCATACGGGAGATCAAAACATGGAAGCTTGCAAACCGGACCCCAAGGACGCGGAGCGCATCGAAGCTGCGGTTCCGGCCTCCGTTTCAACAGAATCCACGGCAAAGAAAAACTACGCGCCGAAAAGCATCGGGCGCTGGCTCGTCCTGCTCATCGAGGGCGTGATTATCGGCGTAGGCGCAATCCTCCCCGGCATCAGCGGCGGCGTGCTCCTTGTGGCGTTTGGCATCTACAAGCCCATGATGGAGCTGCTCTCGCACCCGATCAAAAGCATTCCCAAGTACTATCAGCTCTTTATTCCGGTCGTTCTCGGCTGGGCGCTCGGCTTTTTAGGGCTTGCCGGACTCATCTCGGCGCTTGCGACCAAGAACGCGACCCTTGTGACAAGCGTTTTCATCGGGCTGATCCTCGGCATGTTCCCCTCGCTGTTCCGGGAGGGCGGTAAGGAAGGGCGTACCAAGAGCTGCTGGATCGCGCTTGCCGTCAGCACTGCCGCGCTGCTGTCGATGTTCCTGTTTTTACAAAATGGCTCCATCGTACAGCCCGCGCCCTCTGTTGGCTGGTTTCTGTTCTGCGGCGTGCTCTGGGGCATCAGTCTCATCGTCCCCGGCATGAGCTCCTCGTCGCTTCTCCTGTTCCTTGGACTGTATTATCCGATGTCGGAGGGTCTGTCAAGGCTCGACCCCGCGGTCGTGATCCCGTTTCTCATTGGCATCCTTGCCACGGTGCTCTTGCTGGCGCGCGCAGTCAACAGCCTGTTTCAAAAGCACTACGGCGTCATGTTCCACTGTGTGATCGGGTTTGTAATCGCGTCCACCATCCCCATCATCCCGTTAAAATTCTCCGGCACGGTCGAGCTGCTTCTTTCCATCTTTCTCGCGGCGGCTGGCTTTTTTGCCACATTCTATCTGGATCGTTTAAGCTGCCGCTTCACGCCTGCCCAAACGGACAAAAAACCGCAGGCATGACCCAAGAGAGCGCATAAAAAAACGGACTGTCTCACAGCACTTTGCTCGGAGCAGTCCGTTTTAACGTTGTTCTCTCCGTCAGCCCGGCGGCCACTGAAGCGATCTGCCGCCCAAAAGGTGCATGTGCAGATGCAAAACGCTCTGTCCGCCGTCACGTCCCGTGTTCTCCACAAGCCGATAACCGCTCTCGGCGATGTTGAGCGTTTTGGCCAGCTGCTTTGCCACCTGAAACATGTGAAACACCACAGCCTTGTGCTGCTCCTCGAGCGCGTTCACGCTCTCGATATGCTCCTTGGGGATGATGAGCACATGCACGGGCGCCTGCGGATCCAGATCGTAAAACGCCAGTACGGTGTCGTCCTCATAGGCTTTTTTTGCCGGGATCTCGCCCGACACGATCTTGCAAAAAATACAGCTCATATTCTTTCCAACTCCTTTCCCGTTAAAATCCCGTCTGTTCCGATCTCTGTCAACCGTATGCGCACCACGTCGCCCTCCAGACCCTGCGCGCGCACGCGTACATAGTTTTTGGTGTAGCCGGTGCCGTCCGTTTCGAGCAGCACCTCGGCGATCGTACCAAGCTGCTTTTGCGCAAACGCAAGCTCCAGCCGCTCACCCAGCGCGATCAGCTCCTTTGCCCGCGCATCCTTGACCCGCTTTTCCAAGTGTCCCGGCATCGCGTCCGCCTTTGTCCCCTTGCGGCGGCTGTACGGGAACACATGGATGCGCGAAAAGCCGATCTTTTCCACAAAGGCAAGCGTTTCGTTGTGCTCCTGCTCCGTTTCCCCGACAAACCCGGCGATTACATCGGTCGTGATCGCACAGTCGGGCAGATACTGTCGCAGCAAGGCGACGCTTTTTTCGTATTCTTCGGTGGTATAGCGGCGGTTCATGCGCAAAAGCACGCTGTCCGATCCGCTTTGCAGCGACAGGTGAAACTGGCGGCACAGGGACGGCAGCGCTGCGGCAGCCTCGCAAAAATGCTCGTCCACATAGCGCGGTTCGAGCGAACCAAGCCGCACGCGGTCGATCCCGTCGATGCTGTCTGCAAGCCGCATCACGTCCAGCAGCTCGCCATTTCCCGTATCCAGCCCGTAGCTTGCCAGATGGATGCCGGTCAAAACGACCTCGCGGTAGCCTTCTTGCGCCAGCGTATGCAGTTCTTGTTCAATGTTTTCCATGGAGCGCGAGCGAATCGGCCCGCGCGCATAGGGAATGATGCAATAGGTGCAGTAGTTGCGGCAGCCGTCCTGAATTTTCAGCGTTGCGCGCGTTCTGCCGTCGCGGTGCGGCGTCAGCTCCTCAAAAGTATGCGTTTGCCGAATGTCCGTGACGCGGCTGCCCGTGCGCCCATGAAGCGCTTCTTCCACGCGCTCGACAATCTCTCGCCGTCCGTCCGTGCCAAGCACCAGTCCCACGCCGGGGAGCTGCTCCACCGTCTCTGATGCGGACTGTGCGTAGCACCCGACCGCGACGATTAAGGCGTCCGGCGCTTCCGCATGTGCGCGCGAGAGCATCTGCCGTGACTTTTTGTCGCTGATCTGCGTGACGGTGCAGGTGTTGACCACATAGACGTCCGCCTGTGCCGAAAAGTCTACGATCTCCCAGTCCGCCTGCCGAAACAGCTCCGTCATCGCCTCAGTCTCATAGTGGTTCACCTTGCAGCCGAGGGTATAAAACGCCGCCTTCATGGCTCTACCTCGTACAGGATCTGGGCAAGCATCGCCATGCCCGCCGTCTCCGTGCGAAGAATGCGCGTCCCAAGCGACACAAGCGTTCCGCCGCAGGCAACGATGTGCGCCGTTTCCGAAGCCTCCAAGCCACCCTCCGGCCCGATGACGAGCGCGATCTTTTCTCCGATCTGTCCCGTGCGCAGTGCTTTTTTGAGCGTATTCGCCTTTTCCAGCTCATAAGCCGTCAGCACCGTGTCAAACTGCGAAAAGTCAAATTTTTCCAGCGTCACGGCAGGCAAAATTTGCGGAATGCGTCCGCGGCGCGATTGCTTTGCCGCCTCCTCGGCGACCTTTTGCCAGCGAACGCGCTTTTTCTCCAGCTCCTTGCCGTCCGGCGCGGAAACGCACCGCCGCATCATGGTGGGTACGATCGACACAACGCCAAGCTCGACGCACTTTTGCACGATGGTTTCCATCTTGCCGGTCTTGGGCAGCCCCTGAAACAGCGTGACCGCGTGGACAGGCTCCGTCGGGGACGGATGCCCGTCCAAGAGGCTGCAAACGACCCGATCCTCTGCCATGCTTTGGATCGCGCCAGTATAATCCGTGCCGTCACCGTCACAGATCTCCACCGTGTCGCCCACCCGAAGGCGCAGCACACGCGTCATATGGTGAACGTCCCCGCCGGTGATCGTGGCGGTGCCGCCGTGTATGTCGTCGGTAAAAAAGCGGCTCATATCAGCCCCGTGCCAGAATGGCGTTCCAGCCCTCCGAGGAGGACACCTGCTCGACCGTATAGCCCGTCTCTTTGAGCTTTCCCAAAATCTCAGGCAGGCGTTCGTCGATGATGCCGGACACGATGTACGGCGCGCCCGCTTTGGTGCAGCGCTTTGCAAAGGGCGTGATGCGCAAGATCACGTCAGCCACGATATTGGCGACCACCACGTCATATTCCCCCGCAATCCGGTCTTGCAGCGCGGCGTCGGTGATGACATTCCCGATGTCCACATGGTAGTTTTCCATGGTCAGCGCGTTCATAGCGGCGTTCTCTGCGGCGATCTTCTCGGCGATGGGGTCGATGTCCACCGCCATCGCGTCCTTTGCGCCAAGCAGCAGCGCGCCGATGGACAAAATGCCGCTCCCGCAGCCAAGATCGAGCACCGTGTCGCCTTTTTTCACCACGCGCTCCAAAAATTCCAGACACATCCGCGTCGTGTGATGCGCACCCGTGCCGAACGCCATGCCGGGATCGAGCTTCAAGACCGTGCGGTCGTGTCCCTTTGGCGCTTCCTCCCAAGAGGGCAGCACCAAAAGCCTTTTGCCGATCTCCAGCGGCTTATAGTACTTTTTCCAGTTGTTTGCCCAGTCCTCTTCGTCACGGCTTGTCACCGTCATGGCAAGGCTGCCCGTGTCAAAGCCCAGATCCAGGCTCTTTAACCGCGCGATGGACGCTTTTGCGGCTTCCACAGTCGGCAAATTTTCGTCAAGGTCTGCAAGATATGCCTTGACGCACGGCGTATCCGCGCCAATCTTGTCCATGTCCGCAAAGTCCCAATAGAGGGCGCTCTCTTTCAAAAACGCGGCGCAGGTTTCGCGGCTCTCCTCAATGGAAAGCCCGGTCAGTCCGGCGGCGTCCAGCGCGCCGCAGACGGGTTCAATGCCCGCGTCGGTCGTATATACGGTGATCTCAAGCCACTTCATGCTGTTCCTTTTCCCTTCCGATGGATAGAAACAGTATAGCATTTTCGCAATGCGCGGGCAACCGCCTTTCCCATTGACATTCGGGCGTTTGCCGTCTATAATGACCTTGTATTTCGGGTTGACACGGGAAGCAGTAGCGTTTGTAACGCCGCACTAGAGAGCCGCGCAGTATGGTGCAAGCACGGTGGCGGCCGGGGCGCGAAGACCGCCCGCCGACCGGAACGGGTACCGCCCGTTACAGCGATATTGAGCGCACATTCCACATTGGAATGTGAAAACGGGTGGAACCGCGGTAGATGCCTATCGTCCCAGAGCGAAAGCTTTGGGGCGTTTATTTTTATTTGAGGAGGATTTTATCATGATTATCACTTTCCCCGACGGCAGCAAAAAAGAATTTGCCGACGGCATGACGGGACTGGACATTGCCAATTCCATCAGCCCCCGCCTTGCAAAAGCCACCTTGAGCTGCGACATTGACGGCAAGCACTCCGACGCCTTTGCGCCTATTTCCGGCGACCACAGCATCAAATTCTATACCTTTGAGGACGAGAACGGCCGCTGGGCATACCGCCACACGGCGTCGCATCTTCTCGCGCAGGCGGTCAAGCGTCTGTATCCCGGCGTGAAGCTTGCCATCGGGCCTGCCATTGAGAACGGCTTCTACTATGATTTTGACGCGCCGAAGCCCTTTGAAACCGCCGATCTGCAAAAGATTGAAAAAGAGATGGAGAACATCCAGCGCGAAAACCTGCCGCTTGAGCGGTTTGCGCTTCCACGCGAGGACGCCATCCAGTACATGGAGGAAAAGGGCGAGCCCTACAAGGTGGAATTGATCCGCGATCTCCCCGAGGACGCAATCATCAGCTTCTACAAGCAGGGTGATTTCACCGATCTTTGCGCGGGCCCGCACGTTGCTTCGACTGGCAAGGTCAAAAACTGCAAGCTTATGAGCCTTGCGGGCGCTTACTGGCGCGGCAGCGAGAAAAACAAGATGCTCCAGCGCATCTACGGCACGGCGTTTGAGAAAAAGGCGGATCTTGACGCGTATCTTACGCAGCTGGAAGAAGCCAAAAAGCGCGACCACAACAAGATCGGCCGTGAGCTGGAATACTTCACCACGGTGGACGTCATCGGTCAGGGTCTGCCGATCCTTTTGCCCAAGGGCGCGCGCGTCATTCAGCTGTTGCAGCGCTGGGTTGAGGACTACGAACAGTCGCACGGGTATCTTTTGACCAAGACGCCGCTGATGGCAAAGCGTGAGCTTTACAAGATCTCCGGACACTGGGATCACTATCTTGACGGTATGTTCGTCTTGGGCGATCCTGCCGACGAAACCAAAGAATGCTTTGCCATGCGCCCGATGACCTGCCCGTTCCAGTATCAGGTCTATCTCAACCGCGCGCGTTCCTACCGCGATCTGCCGATGCGTCTGGGCGAGACGAGCACGCTGTTTCGCAATGAGGATTCCGGCGAAATGCACGGCTTGATCCGTGTGCGCCAGTTCACCATCTCCGAGGGACATCTTGTGCTGCGTCCCGATCAGCTGGAGGATGAATTCCGCGGGTGCCTGGATCTTGCGCGCTACTTCCTCGGCACGGTCGGTCTGTTGGAGGACTGCACGTTCCGCTTCTCGCAATGGGATCCGGCAAACCCGAAGAACAAGTACGAAGGCACGCCCGAGCAATGGGACGAAGCGCAGTCGCTCATGGGCAAAATCCTCGACGATCTTGACGTCAAGTACACCATCGGCATCGACGAGGCGGCGTTCTACGGGCCGAAGCTCGACATTCAGTATAAGAACGTGTTCGGCAAAGAGGATACGCTCGTCACGATCCAGATCGACCTGCTGCTTGCGAAGCAGTTCGGCATGGAATACGTCGATCAGGACGGCAAGAAGAAAACGCCCTACATCATCCACCGTACGTCTTTGGGCTGCTATGAGCGCACGCTTGCCTATCTTCTCGAGAAATACGCCGGTGCACTCCCCACGTGGCTTGCGCCAGAGCAGGTGCGCATCCTGCCCATCACCGACCGCACGGCGGACGCCTGCCTGAAGCTGCAGGAAGACCTGCTTGCACGCGGCATTCGCGTGGAAACCGACCTTCGCAATGAGAAGATCGGCTTCAAGATCCGCGAAGCGCAGATGCAGAAGGTTCCCTACATGCTGGTCGTTGGCGACAAGGAAGTGGAAGAAAACCTCGTTGCCGTGCGCTCCCGCAAGGACGGCGACCTTGGCACGATGACGCTCTTAGACTTTAGCGCAAAGCTTTTGGAGGAAATCGCAACCAAAGCCCGGGCATAACACAATCAAGCAAAGCCGCCGGTTTCCCGGCGGCTTTCAGTCTGTCAAAAAAGTTCATTATGGGGTTGTTAAGGGGTCGCGATCCCTTCCGTTTTTCCGGCTGATCCGGCTTTGCCGGGTCAACGGATCGCCCCAAAGTGGGCGTTTCCTTGTGCTTCTTGCCGCCCGGCAACCAGAATGGTTGTAGGCAAGAAGCGGTTGCCCTGTCGAAAAACAAAGGTTTTTCGACAGTCTCAAAGCCGCCGGTTTCCCGGCGGCTTTGGTTTGCCCTGTTTGCGTCGTCTGCTCAACAGGCCGTCATATTGGCCTTGGTCATATATTCATAGAAAAATTGACCGTGCGCCTGTTCTTCTCCTTGAATTTTATTGAGCAGCTTTCGAAGCGACGGCTGTGCAAACTCAAATACGCTCACCTCATACATACCAGAGATCTGCTTTTCTGAGCTGAGTGCGTCCTTGCAGAGATAGGCGTCCGCCTTTTTGTCTTCCTCGCAATCGTAGCTGACCGCCGCCGGTGCTTCGGGCGCAGCGGCGCTCTCAAGGGGTTCCTGCGAATCGGCGCCCGTCAGAACGGTCTGTAGGGTTTTGAGATGCGCTTCCTCCACCCTGCAAATGTCCCGGAACAGATCCTTGAGCGCGCTTGCCTTTGCTTCAGAAGCGCCCCGCGCATACTTGTCGATCGAAAGCTTTTCGGCAGCCATCAGATCCGCAAGCAGCAATTCCTCTTTGGTTGATAACGTCATGCTGTTTCTCTCCTTTGCGTCCGTTGGAACGATACGATTAAAATTCCCAACGATCGCGGAGAATATACCGATCCGCCGGCGGATATTTGTGTAAACCGCGCCGCGCCTCTTGCAGCGGTCACGCAGCGGTTATTTTTTGCCGTTCTCCGGCGCGTCCTTTTGCGCCTCGGTATTCCTTTCCTTCGCCGCCGCGCTTGCGACTGCACCGCCCGTAAAGCCTGCCAGCACCGACTTCAGATCGATGCCCGTTGCCTGCGAAATCCCCTCGGTGACTTGATTGGCGCCCATCATGACGTCCTGCAGGAGCTTTGTGCTGTTGCCGTCGCCGTACATGACGATCTTCTCGGTCTGGGTCAGCGGCGCGGCCGCGTTCTTGACGATCTCGGGCAGTACCTTGAGGTACATTTCCAGCACGGACGCTTCGCCCATCGCCTTCATCGCCTCTGCCTTTGCGAGGATGGCGTCGGCTTCCGCGCGCCCCTTGGCCTCGATCCCCTTGGCCTCCTCCTCCGCCGCAAAGCGTTTTGCCGCCGCGACGATCTTGTCCGCCTCCGCCTGCTGTTCCTGCTCGATCTTCTTGGCGATGGCCTCCTGCTCCCTGCGGTACTTATCCGCCTGCGCCCGCTGCTCGACAGCGTACTTTTCGGCGTCGGCCTTTTTCTTGATCTCTGCGTCCAGCGAACGCTCGCGCAGTGCGATCTCCTGATCCTGCAGCTCGACTTCCTTCTGGCGGCGCGCAATGTCGGCGTCAACCGTCGCCGTCTCAATGCTGCGGCGCTGCTGCTGTTCCTGAATGGCGTATGCCGCGTCCGCCTCCGCCTTGATGGTATCCTGTTCCTTTTGGAACTCGGCGCAGCGCACGGCAACATCCTTGTTCTGCTGCGAAATGTTGATGTCTGCCAGCGCCTTGGCCTTGTTGCTCAGCTCATGCGCCTCCGCCTGCGCCACGGCGATGTCCTTTTCGGCGTTTGCCTTGGCAATTGCGGCGTCCTTGCGGATGCGCGCCACGTTGTCTACGCCCAGATCCTCGATCACGCCATTTTTGTCGTTGAAATTCTGCACGGTGAGATTCACGATCTCAAGGCCCATGCGCTTCATGTCCTCCGCGGCGTTTTCCAGTACCTTTTGGGCAAACAGGTCACGGTTCTGGACAAGATCGGACAGCTTCATCTGTCCCACGATCTCACGCATGTTGCCCTCCAGCACCTGCTGGGCGACCGCCGCGATCTCCTGCGTCCCTCTGCCGAGGAAGTTCTCCGCCGCCCGCAGGATGGAGCCGTTGTCGGACGCGACCTTGATGTTGGCAACGCCGTCGATGAAGATATTGATGTATTCTGCCGTGGGTACGGAAGAATCGGTCTTAATGTCCACCTGCATCAGGTTGAGCTGGATTTTATCCACCCTCTCAAAGAACGGGATGCGCAGTGTGGCGTGTCCCACCACCACGCGCCCGCCGCGCTCTGTGCCCTTGCCGCGGCGCATACCGGAGATGATATACGCCGTATCCGGCGGGGCTTTAATGTAGGAAATCGCCAAAAACAGGATGACCGCTGCGATTGCCGCAAGAATGATAATGGTTGGTGTCATAGTTCGTTACCCCCTCTCGTTGCATATATATTACCATTTTGTCACATTTGCAATCATGAATAGACGGTGAAATCCGTGTGAATCCGGATTTTGGGGTACGCGAAATTGCAGTGCAGCAAAAAAGCCGCCGGTTTTCCGGCGGCCGTTTGTTCAAGCCATGATTAGGAGAGCAGATCGCCCTGATGCGCAACGAGCGTTGCGTCAAACACGCCCTGCACGCGCAAGAACTTATCCACAAAGTCCGTCTCGGACTCGCGCACCCGCAGCTCAACGGTCAGCTCGATGCTGTCGCGCTGGACGGTCTTGCTCTTGACATGCGCTTTGGGCAGCTGCTTGACCAGCGCCTTGATCTGTCCCGACGCGCGGTCGTCATAGTGCAAAATGAGCAGGTAGGGCAGCGTATTTGCGCCCTTGATGCTGGTGATGATAACCATCACAACGCCGATGACCAGCGCGCCGATGAGGCCCACGTCCGCAAAGCCTGCCCCGAGCGCCAGACCCTCGCCGACCGCCCAGAACATGAACACGGTATCGATCGGGTCTTTG
>CAZWUK010000028.1:1002-25634 GCA_964636685.1 uncultured Oscillospiraceae bacterium | reverse complement strand
GTTCATGGCCGCAACCAGCGTAAATTCCGCCGGATACATGGCCGTCGCTGCTGCGCGGCTGACGGTAATCATGCCGTCCTCGAGCGGTTGGCGGAGCGCTTCGAGCACATCCCGCTTGAATTCCGGCAATTCATCCAAAAACAGCACGCCGTAATGCGCAAGGCTGATCTCACCGGGCAGCGCTTTTGCGCCCCCGCCCACAAGCGCCGCAGACGAGGTGCCATGGTGCGGCGCGCGAAACGGTCGCTCCTTGATGATACCGCAGCCCTTGGTCGCTCCCACAATCGAATGAATCTTGGTAATCTCCAGCGATTCTTCATAGGTAAGCTCAGGAAGAATCGACGGAATGCTCCTTGCAAGCATCGTTTTGCCGGAGCCCGGCGTACCGATGAGCAGGAGATTGTGTCCGCCCGCCACCGCGATTTCTGCGGCGCGTTTTGCGCCGGACTGTCCTTTGATATCGGCAAAGTCGGCGGTGTATTTGAGCTCGTCTGCGCGCCACTGGCGAAAGGGAACGGGCGCAATGGCCGTCACGCCGGAAAAATGCTCGATCAATTGCGAAAGCGATGTTACCGGATACACGGTAATGCCCTCGATATAGGAAACCTCGTCCGCGTTTCCCTCCGGCACCGCAAAGGCACGCGAGCCGTGCGCCATGGCGTCGATGACCATGGGCAGTACGCCAGAGATCGCGCGCACCTCGCCGTTGAGGGAAAGCTCCCCGAACAGCACCGTGTCCTTGGCGGCGTCCTGTCGCAGCTGCCCGGACGCTGCAAGGATCGACACCGCGATGGGAAGATCGTATACCGCGCCTTCCTTTTTCATATCGGCCGGCGCAAGGTTGACGGTAATTCGCGACGCGGGGAATAAAAACCCGGAGTTTTTGATCGCCGCGCGCACGCGCTCTCTGGATTCTCGCACCGCCGCATCCGGCAGCCCAACCGTCTCGTAGGCGGGCAAACCGTTTGCAATGTCGGTTTCCACGCGGACGCTGTATCCGCCGATCCCGTTTAACCCGTGGCTCAATACCGTCGCCAGCATATCAGGCTTCCTCTTTGGTCGAAGGCGCTTGCTTTGTCGAACGAAAAACGAACAGGCGGTTGCCGATGTAGTTGACGACAATGGCGCACACCGTCGCAATCAGCTTTGCTACGGTATTGGCATTGACCAGTTTTTGCAATACTTCCGGCATCCAACTCTGCACCCACGCATCGGTTACGCCGAAGCAATTTTTGCACAGCCAGATGACGCCGAGAGAAACGCCGAGGGACACAAGGTTGACCGCAAGAAACAGCAGCATCTCCCGCTTGGAATGCGTTTTTTGCTCCTTGAACGTCCAGTTGCTGTTCCACAGGTAGCTGTTGACAATGCCGCAGCCATAGCCGATCACCTGCGCAATATAGGTAAAGCCAAATGCGAGATTTAAAACTTGGAATACAATAAAGTCCACCAGCGTGTTCATAACGCCGACCAGATTGAATTTGATAAACTGAATGATCGTCTTCCCAGCACTTTGCTTTCGGTCGGTCGCAGCCGCCGTTTCCCTATGCTCCATACATCAAACCTCCCCCGGGTAATTTTTGCAAAAATTCCGCCCAGCCGCGATCCACCGGATACCCCGAAAGCCCCGGGTAAAGCAGAACAAAGCACAAAACCGCAATTCCCAGCCAGACCCACTTGATCCAGCCGAGATGCTTGAAACTTTTTTCGCACACATACAGAAGATATACGGCCGCCAACAGCAAAAACGGTACTGTTGCGAAAAAATGATAGATGAATGTGCAGCGCGTCACCAGCACCCACGGCAGGAAGTTGGCCAAAATGCCGATCAGGATCAGCCGCAGCGCACGATTCCCCCGGATTATCCCCGAAACACGCGCCGCCAGCAGTACCACCGCCGCAGCCGTGCTGACCCACCACACCGCCGGATTGCCGGAAGCGGTCAAGGTCGATATCTTCGTTGCGCCAACGCTCGTAAAATAGTACCACATGGGGCGCAGCGTAAACGGCCACTGCCACCACGAGGACTGGAACGGATGCGTCGCGTTCAACCCGCTGTGATAGGAATACATGAATTCCTGATACCGCCAGAACGTGGCAAACGCATCCCCTATGTCATAGCCTTGATTCAGTCCGCTCTCATATCGGAAATACGGCCAGTAAGAGGCAAAATAGATCGCAAACGGGATCAAAAGATAGAACAGGCAGCACCACAACAGCGTCTTTAGGGTATATTGCCAGAAGCATGCAACCTGCTTTTTCTGTGCGGCTGTACCTTCCTTCATCACGCGCCTGTACTCCAGTCCACGATCGATCAGCGACCAGAAAAATAGCGCTGCAAGCCCCGCGCCCGCATAGATGCAGATCCATTTGGTCGCCGCGCCGACGCCGAAAAACACCCCCGCCAGCGCGAGCGGACGCAGTGTCTTTTTCAGTCCGTCGGTGAAAAAGTCCATGCAGATATACTGATACATATAGTAGTACATCAGCAGGATGAAAAACACCGCGAATACGTCAATTGTGGCAATGCGCGTCTGCGTAAAGTGCATGAAATCAAACGCGAACAGCGCCGTCGTCACAAGCGCATAATCCGAGCGTTTAAAAATACGCTTTGCCAGCGCATACAATACCGGCAGCATCGCAACGCCAAACAGCGCCCCCATGATGCGCCAGCCCAGCGGGTTCATGCCGAATATCGCAACGCCCAGCATGATGATGATCTTCCCGAGCGGCGGATGCGAGTTTTCATAGGGCTTGAGATTGTGCAAATGCTCATAAGCCGTGCGGGCATGGTACAGTTCGTCAAAGTACATGCCGTTATAATACGACGAATACGCCGGCACGGTATCCTGCTCATCCAGAAGGTTATTCTGTGCGTCCGTGCCGCCGACGACCTTTGCGGGAATCAAAGCGCCCGTCTCATCAAAGAAAGCAATCTCGTTGAGATCAAGTCCGCCCGAATAGAGCTGCAGCGAAACGGTATTCCCCGTAAACGAGGTCTGAACGGTCTTCCAGCGGAACATGTCGTCGTAAACCTGCTCAAACGTTTCTTCGTGTCCGTCCGGCGCCGTCAAAAGCAACGTGCCGCCGTTTTCGATATTACCGTATACCCAAAAGGACGACACGGTATGGGTCTTGTCAAACTCGATTGTTACCGTTTCGCCCGCCGTCTGGCTCTTCCAATGCGTTTCGGGTGCAGACGTTGTGCCAAGATTGAACAACGCCACCGCGCCGTAGATCAGCGTAATGCCCAAAAGGAAGATCCAGTCCTTGCGGGTATAACGCAGCTTATGATCCACCGGGTCGGGCAAAATAACGGCTTTTGCAGCTGCGTCGTCCTCCGGCGAAGCTTCAAGCCAACCGCCGCGCTTTATGTCTTCCCGTGGGGGAACAACGGCAAGACACCGATTCTGTATCAGAATCCGATAGCTGACAAACGCGAGATACAGGAAGGTCGCCACCTCAAAGAATGCGCCGATTCCGGTAAGCGCGTTATAAAATCCGCCGCGCGCGTCCTGATGGTTCACGATATACATCGCCGCAAGCACATTGAGCAGCGACGCAAACGTAAAGCCGCCGAATATCGCGAGAATCCTTCGGTCGCGATAGTACGCATACGCGATCAGCAGAAGAAGGAATACCGGCAAAAGATACCGCTCGTGCATATAGTGTCCAAAGGTGAAGATCATCGCGATCATGAACGCGCCCGAAAGATACAGCGCCCCCTTGCTCCTCTTACGCGCCAGCACATAACCGACGCCTGCCAGAACCACCGCAAGCGCAATGAAAATCGTCCCCCAGGTCTGATAGGATACGCCAAGCACCGTCGTTGCGACCGGCGCCCAGTTGTCCCCAAGCAGCGCCGCCATATTAAACGCTTCAATGCTGGCGTACGGATAGGAGCTCGTCGTGGAAAGATACTTTTCGATCAACCATGGCCCGTCCTGCGTTCCCTGAAACGGCAGGGAAAGCCCCAGCAGCACCACAAGCGCGGCAACGACCGCAAGCACGGTGGTGAGCAGCTTTTTCTTCCAATGCTTGCCGGGAATGTCCGCGATAAACGCAACGGCAAGCAGGGGCCCGAGCATCAGCGCCTGCGGTTTGAACAGGATGGACAGCCCATATACCGCGCCTGCGGCAACACGATAATAACCGCCGCGCTGTAGGAGCATGCAGGTCAATACAAGGCCGAGCGTAAGAATGGAATCGATCTGTCCCCATGCGCCGGAAACGAACATGAGCGTCGGATGCAGCGCGAGTATCCCGCAAAGCAAGAGCACAAACGACTCCTGCAAGCCGTTCCTTTTTGCGAGGCGATACACGAGATAGGCGGAAACCAGATCCGCCGCAATGGCGGGAAGCTTGTACAGCAATACAAAGCCTGTGCTGCCGTAAGTGAGATTCAGCAGCTTTCCAAGTCCAGCGATCAGCCACAGCACATACATATATCCCGGCGGATAGTCGGCAAACATACCGCTCGTGTAAAATTCTCCCGGGCCAAACTGCTCCACGGCATTGCCCCACGCCATAAAGCAGTTGATGTCCGTCGGATGTCCGTAGAAAATAAGAGAAAGCAATATCCGCGCAAGCAGCGCGATGAGTAACACCACCCACAATCCGTACATCGCGCTGTCCTCGCGCAGCAACGGTCGTTCATGGCGCAAAAACAGCACATATAGCAGCACATACAGTGCGATGCCCAGAGCGGTGACGCCCAAAATAGCGGTAAACACCGTGTTCCGGTCGAGCTGTCCGTCATCGGTTTGTGTGTTGCTATATCCGTTCTGCGTTGCAAGATCAATGAATTGCGCATCCGTTTTCTCACAGCGATACAGAGCAACCTGTTGAAAATCCGCTGTGCCGGAGGACATTTTTCCATAGCCGCCCAGTCGAAGCGCGACCCGAATCTCCTCTTGATCGACGCCCGTTTTGAAATACAGTGTAACATCCTGCCAGCCGTCGCTTGTGCCGGTCATGCTCCCCGAATAGCAATAGGTGCCGTCGAGCGCATAATTGTCGATTGACAGGGTTGCGCCATTCCCCTCCGCCGCGTCGATTGTGCGCACGCGACCGCTAAGACGGTATCCGGTGGAGGGTTCCACGGCAACCGTTTGGCACACGCGCGCATCGTTTGCGGCGGTGTTGTTGATTGAAATATAGTTTCCGCTCTGTTCAAGAACGGTAACGGCCTCTGTCTCAGCTGTGTCATAAGCCTCCAGTTCCCACCCGGAGGGCAGCGACGCCGCTTGCGCAGTCACAGAAAAATCCGCATTATACAGGAGGTTATCTCCCGTCAGTGTGTCGCCCTCAGCCAGCGCCATACCGGGCAGTAGCAGGCAAAGAACGATCAAAAGAAATCGATAAGGCTTTCGCACTGGGATTCCCTTCTTCTTCTATAATATTTTCATGATAGCACAGGGTTCTCAATTGCGCAATCAAAGCGTAAACGCGTTCGGGATCCAATGGATGCGTTGCTCGTCGAGATAGACCTCCACTACGTCAAATCTTGCCGGACGCTCAAAGCCGTCGTGCGCCGCAAGATACCCCTCTGCCGCAAGGATCAGGTTCTTCTGTTTTCGTCTGTCAACAGCCTCCGCAGGCGTGCCAAGTAACACGCCGGAGCGTGTCTTGACCTCGACAAATACCAGCGTCTCACCGTCTCGCATGACCAGATCAATTTCTTTGCGTCCGCTGCGATAATTACGCTCCAGAAGAACGAGTCCTTTTTGCTCCAAATACGCGCAGGCGAGTGCTTCGCCGCAATCGCCTGTTTTTTTGCTGCTCATATCCATTTTTGAATAAAACTCCGTCGGTGGATCGGACATGGACCGCACTTTTTGATCGCTTCGATATGCTCGGCCGTTCCATAGCCCTTGTTGCGCGCAAAGCCGTACTGCGGATACAAAGCATCCTGTTCGGTCATATAGCGGTCACGCGCAACCTTTGCTAAAATCGATGCCGCCGCAATAGAATAGGAAAGCGCGTCTCCGTGGATATAAACGTGCTGCTTTGCCGGAATTTCCAAACCTTGCAGCGCATCGATCAGCACATCCGTAACCTGCACAGGCATTTCGGAAAAGGCTTTTTGAAAAGCCTTTTTGGTCGCTTCCAAAATGTTGACGCAATCGATCTCATCCGGCCATATCCAGCCTGTCGCATGGGCAATCGACGTTTCCAGCAAAGACGCATAAATGCTCTCTCGGCGCTTTTCGGAAAGCTTTTTGGAGTCGTTTACATACGGAATCAGCGGTTCTTTGGGCATAACGATGCACCCAACGACCACAGGCCCTGCCAAAGGCCCACGCCCCACCTCGTCCATGCCTGCCAGCACAACGCCGCTCGTTTCCCAGAGCGGACGGTCGAGCGCCGTGATCTCTTTGAGCCGCTCGCTTTCAGGAATCCGCGCCATCAGCCGCCTCCTCCGCCACCGGGCGTTCGAGCGTAATGCGTCCCAGCTTGCCCGCGCGAAATTCGTCCAGCGCAACCTTTGCGGCACGCTCGGTATCCTTTGCGCCGCCAGTGAGCAAAAAGCCACGGCTTTCGGCTACTTGCTCGAGTACCGTATCGATCGTCGCATCCTTTGATAATTTTGCATAGCGTGCGATCACCGTATCCGGCGTAATTTGCAACAGTTCCATGAGCATCAATGCGGCAAGCGTTTCCGTATCCATGATCTCATCCTTGATCGACCCGAGATACGCCAAATGCTTGGCGCTCTGTTCATCCTCGATCTTCGGCCAAAGCAGACCCGGCGTATCCATCAATTCCAGATACGGCGTAATCTTGACCCATTGCTTGCTGCGCGTCACGCCCGGCTTATCGCCCACCGCCGCGCGGCTGGCTCCTGCGATCCGATTGATAAAGGTGGACTTGCCTACGTTGGGTATCCCGACGATCATCGCGCGCACAACCTTCTGGACGCCCTTTTCACGCATACGCTCCACCTTTGGCTTTGCCGCAAGCTCAATCAGGTGCAGCGCCGTCTTTTTGCAGCTGTTGTTTGTGGAAACAACCCCCGCCGCAAAAATACCGCGTTTTTTATAGGCCGCGATCCATGCGTCTGAGCAAGCCTTATTTGCCAAATCGCTCTTGTTCATCAGGATGACCCGTGCTTTGCCGCGAAACATCGCGTCAAAATCGGGATTGCGGGAGGCGGCCGGCGCACGCGCATCCACCAGCTCTACCACCACATCCACAAGCTTCAAGTTCTCCTGCAACATTCTTTTGGCCTTGGCCATATGTCCGGGATACCACTGAATTACCATACATTTCCTTTCGATAAACAAAAACCCCTTGGCCGAATAGGCTGCGGGGTTTTGTTTGTAAGCTTGTTTTTCTTAGTTTTTCTTCTCGTCGATGCGCTCACGAACCTTCGCAGCCTTACCGACGCGATCACGCAGATAGAAGAGCTTTGCGCGGCGAACAACGCCGTGGCGAACCACTTCGATGCGGCCGATACGGGGGCTGTTGTAGGGGAAGGTTCTCTCTACGCCGATGCCGTAGGAAATACGGCGAACGGTGAAGGAACGACGAACGCCGCCACCCTGGATCTTGATGATGGTGCCCTCAAAGTTCTGCAATCTCTCGCGGTTGCCTTCAACAACCTTGACGAAAACGCGAACGCTGTCACCAACTTCCAGCTTGGGAAGGTCGGTGCGTACCTGCTCTTTTTCGAGCTCTCTGATGATGTCTGACATGGAATTTTTCTCCCTTCTTCGATCGGCGTTCATGTCCTGATCGAACAGAGGACCGCCCATTGTCACGAGTGCGATTATACCATACGCAAAAATTCAATGCAAGGTGCAATTTTAGGTTTTTTCCAACAAATCCGGCCGCTGCGCCTCGGTTTTTTCAATCGCCTGCCGCCTGCGCCACTTCATGATGTTGGCGTGGTGTCCGGAAAGCAATATCTCCGGAACCTGCATCCCACGAAAATCCGCCGGGCGCGTGTACTGGGGATACTCCAACAAGCCTTCCGAAAAAGACTCGTCCTCGGCGCTCTCACTGCTGCCAAGAACACCGGGTACAAAGCGGCTGAGACAGTCTACAAGCACCATAGCGGGCAGTTCCCCGCCGGTCAGCACATAATCGCCGATGGAGATCTCCTCGTCGATACATGTCATCACACGCTCGTCTACGCCCTCATAATGCCCGCACAGCAGGAGCAGATGCTCCTCGCCGGACAATTCTCGCGCAAGCTCGGGATCAAGCCGTTTCCCGCGGGGGGAGAGCAATATCCTTCTTGCTTTTTTTTCGTCGAGCACGTGTTCAATACAGTCATAGATCGGCTGTACCATCATCACCATGCCTGCGCCGCCGCCAAACGGATAGTCGTCGGTCTTTTTGTGCTTATTGTTGGCATAATCCCGAATATTGTGCACACGGATGTCCAGCAGTCCGCTCTGCTGCGCGCGTCCCAGCATGCTGGATTCCATCACGCCGGGGAACATTTCCGGAAACAGGGTCAGAATATCAATCCTCATGCAGCCCCACCTCTTGGAGTACGTCCGCATCAAAAATGATTTGTCCGTTTTCCGTGTCCACGATATGCAGCACGCGCTTGAGCGCAGGAACCATCCATTTTCCGTCGTCGATGACGTAGACGTCGTTTGCGCCCGTTTCCATCACATCCGTGACTTTTCCAAGCGTGTTGCCATTGGTATCGGACGCCGTGCACCCCAGAAGATCCGCCACAAAATAAGCGCCCTCCGGAAGCTTGACAGCATGCGCACGATCCACGCACACAAAAACATCCCGAAGCTTTTCCGCCTGCTCCGGGGTATCCACGCCCTCGATGCGCAATGTCACAGCATCGGGTCGAACGCCGATGTCAAACACGCGGATCGGGCGAAACGCGTCTTTTTCCTCCAAATACGCATCAGACAGCAACCGAAACCGATTGCTGTCGTCTGTGGTCGGCGTCAATTTTACGGCGCCGTGCACGCCATGGGCGCGCACGATCCTGCCGATTCTAAAATACTGCTCGTTCAAACGATCTCTACCATGTACTTCTTGCTGTCCTTGACCGACGCGGCCTTGACAACGGTACGGATCGCCTTGGCAATACGCCCCTGTCTGCCGATCACTTTGCCCATATCGTCCGGTGCAACGTGCAGCTCGATCACGGTGTACTCGCCGTCTTCCTTTGTCGCAACTTCAACAGCATCCGGATTGTCAACAAGGGACTTGGCGATAAATTTTACCAATTCGTCCATGCTGCTGCCCTGCCGCTCAACCGATGGCGCCGCTCTTTTTGAGGAGAGCACGCACGGTTTCGGTGGGCTGTGCACCGTTCTTGATCCAGGTTGCGGCCTTGTCGTTGTCAACCTTCAGCTCGACGGGCGTGGTCAGGGGATTGTAGTAGCCGATTTCCTCGACAAAAGCACCGCCGCGAGGCGCGCGGGAATCCGCAACCACGATACGATAATAGGGAGACTTCTTTGCGCCCATTCTGCGCAGTCTGATCTTCAGCATTTGAAATATCCTCCAATAAAATTTGTTCTATCGAAAACGGAGATACCGTCCTTCGCAAGTTAAAACCCAAACGGGAATCCGCCGCGGCGACCGCGCTTCATCTTACCCAGCTTGCCGCCGGAAAGCTGCTTCATGAGCTTCTTGGTGGCGTTGAATTGGTTCATCAGCCGGTTGACTTCCTGCACGCTTGTGCCGCTGCCCGCCGCAATGCGCTTTCTGCGGCTGGCGTTGAGCACATCGGGATTTTGCCGCTCTTTTTTGGTCATGGAGCGGATGATCGCCGCCGTATGCGCCATGGCCTTTTCATCGATCTGCGCGTTGCCAAGCTGTGAAGCGTTCATGCCCGGGATCATGCCCATGATCTCCTCCATGGAGCCCATGTTCTTCATCTGCTCCATTTGGTCGAGAAAATCGTCCAGCGTAAAGGCGTCCTTTGTGATCTTCTGCGCAAGCTCGGTTGCTTTTTTCTCATCAAACGCCGACTGCGCCTTTTCGATGAGGGAAAGCATATCGCCCATGCCGAGGATTCTCGACGCCATCCTGTCGGGATGGAACGGCTCAATGTCCGTCAGCTTCTCGCCGGTACCGCAAAACTTGATCGGTTTTCCCGTGACCGCGCGCACCGAAAGCGCCGCACCGCCGCGCGTATCGCCGTCGAGCTTCGTCAAAACCACGCCGGTCAGCGGAATCGAAGCATCAAAGGTCTTTGCGACATTGACGGCATCCTGTCCCGTCATCGCGTCTACGACAAGCAGCGTCTCTGCCGGATGCAGGGTGTCATAGATCCGTCGCAGTTCGCCCATCATATCGTCGTCGATGTGCAGACGTCCCGCCGTATCCACGATCACAACATCGTGAAAATCGTGGTTTGCCTTGACAATGGCTTCCTGCACGGTCTTGACCGGATCCTGCGTACCCCGCTCGAATACGGGAACCCCCGCCTTTTCGCCAACGATCTGGAGCTGCTGGATCGCGGCGGGACGATAGATGTCGCACGCCACCAGCATGGGGGATTTTCCGTACTGTTTTTTCAGCAGTGCCGCAAGCTTGCCACACATTGTGGTCTTGCCCGCGCCCTGCAAGCCGGCCATGAGGATCACGGCAGGCTTCGTGCTGCCAAACTCGATTTTAGCTTCCTTGCCGCCCATCAGACGCATCAATTCTTCGTTGACGATCTTGATGATCTGCTGACCGGGTGTCAGGCTCTCCATGACCTCCTGCCCGACGGCACGGTCGGTCACGGTTTTGATAAAATCCTTTACAACGAGGAAATTGACGTCCGCTTCCAGAAGCGCGAGTTTGATCTCGCGCATGGCTTCTTTGACTTCCTTTTCGTTGAGCTTTCCTCTGCCGGTCAGCTTTTTGAAAATGGACTGAAGTTTTCCGGAAATTCCTTCAAACGCCATCGTTTTCCTCCCATATGGCAAGTAATTCGTCGATCTGTCGGATTGCGTCGGGCAAACTCTGTGCATCCGCTACAAGCGTTGCGCGCAGTCTATGCAGCCTCGTTACCGTCGCCGTGGATCTTTTTAGATCGTGCAAAAGCTCCTCCATGCGATGCAGTTCTTCTTCCGCACGCACGATCGCGTCTCGCACCCCCTGCCGGGAGATCCCCTCGCGCTCCGCGATCTCCGCCAGCGAGCAATCCTCAAAAGCATATTGACGAACCAGATTCTGCTGGCGCTCCGTCAGCAATTCGCCGTAAATATCAAACAGCTGTCCCAGCTCGACCAGTCTTTGCATCGTTACCCGCTCCCTGTAAAGGAAAAACGCTTTACACTTGTGCTATTATACCTGAAACAGCGGCATTGTCAAGCTTTTTCACGCGGTAAACAGCGCGTTTGCAAACTCCTGCGGGTCAAAGCGCTGCAAATCGTCAATTTTCTCGCCAACGCCCACAAAACGCACCGGAATGCGCAGCGTATCGGCAATGGCAACCGCCACGCCGCCCTTTGCCGTACCGTCAAGCTTTGTGAGAATCACGCCGGAAAGCTCGCACACCTCCGAAAAGGCCTTTGCCTGCGCGACGGCGTTTTGTCCCGTTGTCGCATCCAGCACCAGCAGCACTTCACACGGAAGCTCGGGGAGCTCTCGCGCGATCACACGCCGCATCTTGCCAAGCTCGTTCATGAGATTTGCCTTGTTGTGGAGCCGTCCCGCCGTATCGCAGATCAAAAGGTCGCATTGCTTTGCGCGGAAGGAGGCAATCGCGTCAAATACGACAGCGGAAGGATCCGCGCCCTCGCCGTGACGCACCATCGGTACCTCCGCGCGTTTTGCCCATTCGCCAAGCTGCTCTGCCGCCGCCGCACGGAACGTATCCGCCGCCGCCAGCATGGGACGCCGCCCCTCCTGTCGGTACTGATAGGCAATCTTTCCAATGGAGGTCGTTTTACCGACGCCGTTTACGCCAACGATCAGCACAACGGCAGGCGCGGTATCGGGCAAAAACGGCTTCTCGCCGCCCATTGCCGCCGCGACAAGCTGTATCAGGCACAGACGCGCCGCGTCTCGATCATCGATCTTCTCCGCGCGGATACGGTCTTTGAGGATATTGAGCAGCTTTTGCGCCGTCTCCATGCCCATGTCGGCAAGGAGCATCGCTTCTTCCAGCTCGTCAAAAAAATCGTCGTCGATCCGTTCACGGTTGGAAAATATGCCGGAAAACATGGTGTCGCGTGTTTTGGAAAGCCCCGCTTTCAGTTTCTCAAAAAAGCTCTTTTTCTCATCCATCAGCCTGCTTCTCCAAATCTGGCAGACACGATCTTGCTGATTCCCTTTTCTTCCATCGAAACACCGTACAGGGAATCGCACACCTCCATGCTGCCCTTTCTATGCGTAATGACAATAAACTGCGTATCGTTTGAATACGTCTTCAGAAAGCTTGCAAAGCGCGATACGTTCACTTCGTCCAGCGACGATTCGATCTCATCGAGCACGCAGAATGCCGGCGCTTTGAGCTGCAGCATCGCAAACAACAGCGCAATGGCGGTCAAGGCGCGTTCGCCGCCCGACAGCAGCGACAGCAGTTGGAGCTTTTTGCCCGGCGGCTGCGCGATGATGTCAATATCGCAGTTTAAAACGTCGTTTTCGTCCGCCAGGCGCAGATCCGCATGACCACCGCCGAAGAGCTTGGAAAATACCTCGGTAAAGTTCTCCTGAATGATGGCAAACTTCTTGTTGAATTCCGTCTGCATCGTCTGAGTCAGCTCGACGATCAACGTCTCCAGATCCGCCTTTGCGCGGCAGAGATCCTCCCACTGCGCCGACAGCGCCGTATGGCGCTCGTAGACGGACTTGTAGTCCTCAATGGAAGCAAGATTGACGTCCCCCAGCTCGCGGATCTCCGTTTTGATCTCGGCGATCCGGCTGTTCGTGCTGCCAATGGCAATGTCATGCCGCAGCGGCAGCGCGTTTTCGTATGTCAATTCGTATTCTTCCCAGATATGATCCTGCATACCGGTCAGTTCCAGTTCCATACGGCTCTTTTGCAGCTCCTGCTTGTGGAGCCGATCCGAAAGCTCTCTGCTGCTTACAATCGCGCTCTCACGTTGATTGCGCAGCTCGGACAGGGTGAAAGACAGCCGCGTGCGTTCTTCTTCCAGCGCTTTTTGCGCGTCCTTTTGCGCGGTCACATCCGCCTGCTCGCCGCTGATATTCTGCTGCATTTTCTCGATCGCAGCATTTACGGCATCCAACTGCGCGTTGAGCGAAGAAAGCGTGTTTTCACTTTCTGTCACAAGCGCCATCGTCGCCTGTTTTTCCTTTTCCAGTCTGCGCTGCTCCTGCGTCACGGCGTCGCGTTCTTTTTCGAGCGCCATCCGTCTGACGCGCTGCTCTGTCAATGCGGCATTGCTCTTTTCGCGCTGTTCGCGCAATTCCAGCAGTGCCTTTTGCGCGCGGAACACGTCCTCTTTGGTGGTGGCGTTCCCGGATTCAATATCGTTTTGCAAGCTGCTTGCGGTCTGCTTTTCGTGCTCGATCTCGGCAAGGTTCTCGCGAATTTGCTGGGTTTCTTCATCCAGCGCCTTTTGCTTTTCGATCGCGGTCTCCTGATCGCGTCGAATGATCTCAAGCTTTTCCCTCTGCGTAGCGACCTCGATTTGCAGCTTCTGCTGCGCGTCGCGGAACGCATCAATCTGCACATCCGAAAGCAGAAGCTGTTTTTCCTTTTCGGTGCAGTCCGCCTCCAGTCGATGCAGTTCTTTTTCATACTCCTGCAGCGTTTCACCGATCTCGGCAAGCTCCCGCTCGCGTCCAAGCAGCGAAAACGCCTGCTTTTGCCGACTGCCGCCGCTCATGGAGCCGCCGGTGCTGATGATGTCGCCCTCCAGCGTTGCGATATGGAACGCGCCGCCGGAACGCTTCTTGAGCGCAATACCGCTATCCATATCCCGCACGACTACGGTTCTGCCCAGCAGAAATTCAATCGCGCCGGAAATTCTCTGGTCGGCGTCCACAAGCCGGCTCGCAACGCCGATGCAGCCGGGCGTATCCAAATACGCCTCCTCCTCGCGGCGAAGACGGTTCTGCCGCAAAATGGACAGCGGCAGCAGCGTCGCCCTGCCATAGTCGTTTTTGCGGAGGTATTCGATGACGTATTTTGCGTCCTCTGCGGTGGGCGTCACGATATTTTGCATGGACGACCCCAGCGCCATGGTGATCGCCTGTTCATATTCCTTCGGTACGCGGATCAGCTCTGCCACAACGCCGATGACGGCGCTGGAAAGCTTTGCATCGCGCGATGTGTCGCGCATGAGGTTTTTGACGCTCGCGTAGTACCCCTCACGGGCTTTTGCCATTTCACGCAGTACATGCTGACGGGATTGCAGCGCGCCGTTTTTTTGTTCCAGCGCATGATACGCTTCTCGAACGCGTTGGCTTTCCGCCTGCAATTTTGCGCGGTTTTGCTGTGCCGATGCAAAATCGTTTGCAGCGTTTTGATGCAAACGTTCCTTCTCGTCGTATTCCTCCTGCGCGCTGGCGTGCTCCCGCTCCAGCGTATCCTGCACCGCCTGATGCCGCTCTGCTTCTTCGGCAATTGCGCCAAGGCGGTTTTCAAACGCCGTCGTCATGGCTTCATACCGTGACAGACTGCTCTTTGCATCGGAAAGGCGGTTGAGCGCCTCCATGATGTCGTTTTTCAGCTTTTCAACAAGCGCTTCTGCCGTCGTCACCTGCTGATCCCAAGCGCATAGATTGACGTTCGACGTCTCAATTTCCGCGTCAAGCCGCTGAATCGCCGCTTCTTCGGCGTCGCCCGACTGCATTTGGGCAAGCGCCGCTTCCAACGCTTCACAGCGCGTCTTCGCCGCTTCCCGCTCTCTTTTTACGCGCTCGAGCTCCTGCTTTCCGTGCTCGCGCCGTTCCACTAAAACGTTGCTTTCGCCCACGTGCGCTTCCACGCCCGACAGCATGGAAAGCAGCGCGTTCTGGTGCTCGGTCAGCGCGGTATCCAGCGCGCGAACCTGTTCCTCCAGCGTGGCGCATTCTGCCAGCAGCGTTTGCTCGGTCGCTTCCGCAACGCCCTGCTCCTCCTGCATCTGCTCCATCGCCTGCGCAATGGCGCTGAGGCGTTCGTTGTACCGTTCATATTGGTAGAGGAAGAGATTGACCTCATAGTCCTTCAGCTCATCGCGCAGCTTGAGATAGCGGCGCGCCGTGGCGTTCTGCTCCTCCAAAGGGCCGCGCCGGTCGGAAAGCTCCGCGAGTATGTCTTCGAAGCGTTCCAAATTCTTTTGGGTATTGTCCAGCTTTCGTCCGGCTTCCTCCTTGCGCACGCGATAGCGCATCACACCAGCGGCCTCTTCGAGCGCCACGCGGCGATCGTTGGACTTATTGGACAGAATCTCGTCTACCTTGCCCTGACTGATGTTTGAATAGCCGTCCTTGCCGATGCCCGTATCGCGGAACATATCCTGAATGTCGCGCAAACGGCAGGGATTCCCATTGAGACAATATTCTCCGTCACCCGAGCGATATGCGCGCCGCGTGATCGCGACCTCGGAAAAGGGCACCGGCAGCTTCTGATCGGCATTGTCAAACGTCAGCGACACCTCGCAGTAGGCCTGCGCCTTTTTCTGCTCCGTGCCCGCAAAGATGACGTCCTCCATCTTGCTGCCGCGCAATGCCCGCGCGCTCTGTTCGCCAAGCACCCAACGCACAGCGTCTGAGATGTTGCTCTTTCCGCTGCCGTTGGGCCCGATAACCGCCGTAATTCCCGACGAAAACTGTAATTCTGTTTTTCTGGCAAACGACTTAAAGCCGTTGATCTCCAGTTTGGTCAGTCGCAATCCTTACCCCCGTTGTTGTCCGACATTCGTCCACTTGTTGAAAAACTCCAGCCCCGCCCGCGCCGCGGCCTGTCCAGCGCTCTGCTTGGTCGCGCCGCTTCCAATACCGATCCGCTGATCGCCAAGAGAGACGCCCATGGTAAACGTCTTTTTATGCTCCGGGCCTGTCGTCTCGAGCAGTTCATAGGTCAGCTGTCCTATGTGATCCCGCTGCACGTATTCCTGCAAGCGGGTTTTATAGTCCACGTCCAGCGCATCCACGCTCGCATCCTCCAACAAACGGATCACCCGGGAAATGACAAACGCCTTTGCTTTTTCCATCCCGCCGTCCAAAAACACGGCGCCGATGATGGCCTCCATCGCATCAGAAACAACAGACGGTTTTTCACGTCCGCCCGTACTGTCCTCCCCATGGCCCAGGCGCAGAAAGTCCGGCACGGAAAATGCCTTTGCCGCCGCAAACAAGGCAGGCTCGCACACAAGCCGCGCACGCGCTTTGGTCATTTGCCCTTCCTGCATTTCAGGATGCTCCAGATATAAATGCTCGCTGACGCACAGCTCCAGCACCGCGTCGCCCAAAAATTCCATGCGTTCATTATGTTCCGCTTTTCTGCCGTCCCCCTTGACATATGACGTGTGCGTCAAGGCGGTTTCCAGATAGGAAATATCAGAAAAGGTATACCCGATGGTCTGCTGCAGCGGCGACAGATCTACTTGAAAGTGCTGCATATTGCCTCCTTGTTACGAAAAAACCCGCACCGTAGGATGCGGGCTTGACCGACAGTCCAATCGATCACTTTTTGTCGAGGTATCCAACGATATCCGCGACCGTCTGCACCTTTGGCAGTTCCTCATCCGGGATCTCAACGTCGAATTCCTGCTCAATATCCATGATTAGTTCAACGATATCCAGCGAATCCGCTTTCAGATCGTCGATCAGATTGCTTTCCATCGTAATGGTGGACGGTTCGATATCCAGCTGCTTGGAAATGATATCGCGCACTTTTTCAAAACTCATGTCTGTAACTCCTTATCAAATACCTGTTTATGACAAACATATTTGCATGTGTATTCTATATGACGAACGGAAATCTGTCAATCCTCATCGGGCATCGCGGCGATGCTCTCGCCAACAAGCCGAATCACCTCTGTATCAATCAAGCGGTACGCCTGCCGGATCGCGCAGCTGAAAGCCTTTCCGTTGGAGCTGCCGTGCGCCTTGATAACGCCTCCCGCAACACCGAGCAGCGGCGCCCCGCCGTACTCCGTGTAATCAAGCGTACGTTTCAGGCTTCGAAACGCCGGTTTTGCAATCGCCGCCCCGATCTTTCCCCGAAAGCTCCCCAGCAATTTTTCTTTCAGCATGCTCATCATAAAGGCGGCGGCGCCCTCTGTTCCCTTGAGAACGATGTTGCCGTCAAAGCCGTCGCAGACCACCACGTCAAAGTCGCCGGAGAGCACGTCCCGCGCTTCGCAGTTGCCGGCAAAGCGGATATCCATACCCGCAAGCAGGGGATACGTCGTCTTGGTCAATTCGTTTCCCTTCTCGGATTCCGCGCCATTGTTCAGCAGCCCTACCCGCGGGGCAGCAACATTCATGAGCTTTTGCATATACGCCGTTCCCATCAAGGCAAACTGCTGCAGGTATTGCGGTTTTGAGTCGGTGTTTGCTCCGCAGTCGATCAGCATAACCGCGCCTTGCTTTGCCGTAGGCATGACCGTTGCCAGCGCGGGACGCTTGACATTCTTTTGGCGTTTGATAATGAGTGTTGCCCCTGTCAGCAGCGCGCCCGTGCTGCCCGCGCTCAATACGCAGTCCGCCTCCCCTGCGGCAACCGCGCTGATTGCGCGCACCAAAGAGGAGTCCTTTTTCTTTCGAATCGCCATCGTCGGCGATTCGTCGCAGTTGACGACCTCGGTCGTCGCCGTCACCGTCACGCGCGTCTGTGGAAGGTTGAGTTCTTTCATCAATTCGTCGATCTTGACGGCGTCGCCAAATAAATTCAGCTGTACGGTTTCCGGGAGCTCCTTGAGCGCCAAGGCGCATCCTTCCAGCACCGCTCTTGGGGCGTAATCCCCGCCCATTGCGTCGATTGCAATAATCATAGTATTTCTCCTTCATCCCAACCCATGTAAGCTTCTGACGAAAAAAAAGTAAAAATAAGTCCGTCTGTTGCAGTATAGCGAAAATTTTTGCATTACGCAACGAAAAAAGCATCCATACAAGATGAATGCTTTTTTCCAATAAGCTCGTCCCAGCCATTGTCATCCCAACCGGCGTTGCCGTTAAGCCGTGTCATGATAAACGGCGTTTTCCGCTATCGTTTCTCCATCAAAGAGCGGTGCGCACTTTTTTTTTGCGCGCGCAACACTGCGCCGATCACCGGCTCGTGCGCCGGGAAGGTCAGATACATCTGTTCCTCCGAAAGAAGCGCGCGCAAAGGTCCCAGCAAAAATTCATCCGCATGGCGCATCCCACCGGTGACAACGACCGGCGCAGCATCGTCAAAGCGCAACTGCTCCTTGACCGCTTTTGCCATCATGAACAATTCCCTTGCCGCTTCGCGGTAGACGGCAATCGCGGATTCGTCGCCGGCTTGCGCCGCTGCCAGCAGCTCGCGTTGGAACGCGGCGGTTTTTGTCCTGCTGACCAATATCTCTTTTTCCATGCAGGAAACGAAATCGAAATCATTTCCGAACTTATATTTTCCGGAAACCAGGTCATAGAGCGCCCCCCTTGGCGCTCTCCCGTCCGCCTGCTTGCAAAACAGCTCCATCGCCTTTTTCCCGGCCCAATAGCAGCTTCCTTCATCGCTGAAATGTTCCGACCAGCCGCCGCTGCGCGCAGCGTTTCCATATAGATCCTCGCCATAAGCAATCGATCCGGTTCCAGCAACGATCTCAATTCCGGGTTGCATCTCCAAAGCGCCCCAGAAGCCAACGACGACGTCATTGACCACCTCAAACGGGATCTGCCCCAGTCTGTTGGCGAGCTGCTCCACAAGCCGTTTGTCCGCCAAGGAATTTTCGCCATATGCCGGCAGCCCGAGCGAAAGGAACGAAATCTGCTCGCTTTTCATACCGGTGTATTTCAGCAGCTCCTCGATCCCCTCCGCTACAACGTTGCATGCGTTTTCGATCCCCTGTTCCCGATAAGCGGAGGCCTTCTTTTCCAGCAGATGTAATATCCGCCCGTTTTCATCCGCAATCGCAAACGCAGTTTTTGTTCCGCCGCCGTCGATGCCAATAAAACAGTTCATAGTTCAGCCCTTAATGCCGCCCAAGGTCAAACCTGCAACAAAGTTCTTTTGCGCTACGGCAAACACAATACATACCGGCAGCATGACCATGGTGGAAGCCGCCATCAGCATTGCCATCTGGTTCCCGCGATCGGAGAGCATGGAGGCAATTCCAACAGGGAGCGTGAAGAGCGACCGGGAGTCAACGCTAATCAACGGCCAGAGGAACGAATTGTAGGAAGCCATGAACAGGAAGATGGCAAGCGCCGCAAGCATGGATTTTGCCATTGGCATTGCAATTGACCAATACGTTCTGAACTGCCCGCATCCGTCAATTTCCGCTGCCTCCAGAAATCCATCCGGTAAATCTACGAAGAATTGACGCATCAGGAAGATACCGAATATATTCACAAAATATGGAACCGTCAGAACGATATAGCTGTTGGTCCACTTGAACCCGACCATGATCTTGTATACCGACGTCATAAGCGTTTCATACGGGATCATCATGCAGGCCAGAATCACAACGAACAGGATATTTCTACCCGGGAATTTATATTTTGCAAATATATATCCAAACAGCGAGCTGCTAAGCACGCCGACGAGCGTATTGACCGCGGAGGTAGCCAAACTGTTGGCATAATAGCGCAGGAATGGCATCGCCTCAAAAACCGCTTTGAAATTATCCAGTGAAAACTGTGCCGGCAGCAGCGTGGGCGGCATCTGATACAATTCATTCTGGGTTTTAAAAGCCGACAGCAGCATCCAGATCAGCGGTATGCTCATGATGATCGCGCCAATGGTCATCAGGGTCAGCACGACCCAATATCCCGGATGTTTGCGTTTTCTGATACGAATTCTTTTTTCGCTCGCCATCTTTTACTTTCCTCCTTTGCCGCTGTAATTCTTGAGCTTGGACGGCTTTTTGCGTTCCCGCGTCAAAAGCCACTGCACCAGGCTGAAGAACAGGATAATCAGCAGCAGTACCAGCGAAATGGCCGACGCATAGCCGATGTTGCTCTGCGAAATACCCTTTTTCATGATATAAAGCAGCAAGACCATCGTGCTGGTTCCCGGCGTCCCGTCCGTCAAAATCTTCACGGGCGTGAAAAACATAAATGCCGTTGTCGTCGCCATTATCATGACAAACAAAAATGAATTTTTCAGCATTGGAATCGTGATGTGAATGAATTTCTGCACGCTATTTGCACCTGCAATATCCGCCGATTCATATAGGCTCGGATCGATACCGCGCATGTTTGCAAGCAGAATGACCGCATAATACCCGAATACCGCCCAGATCTGTATCACGCACAAAGAAAACAGCGCCTGCTTTGAATCCTGCAAGAAGCCCTGCGATTCTATCCCAAAAACATTCAAAAACGCGTTAATCAAGCCGTAGTTGGGATGATACAGCCATCGCCAGACAAGGCAGATCGCCGTCATGGATAGAATAGACGGGACGAAATAAACAAATGTGTAAAGTTGCCGCCAGCGATTCGACAGCGCGTTGAGCCCCGCGGCTGTCAGCGTCGATAATATCAAGGTGCCCGGGACGATGACCAGCGCCGCTACGATGGTGTTTTTCATCGCGGTGAGAAATGTTGCGTCGCTAAACATCTTCTCATATTGGTACAAGCCTACAAATTTCATATCGGGGTATGCCATATGCGCATTTGTAAAGCTGTAAAACACGACCGAGAGCAACGGGATTATCATGTAGATCAGCATCCACACAAGCAACGGCACCAGCACCAAGAAAACAAACCAATTTCTTTTTGCAGTTCGCGACATGCCGCCGATTCGTCCCCGGAATCTCCCGATGAGGTTCTGTTCTTTTTGTTGGGCTTTTGCCATTTTTAAGCGCACTCTCCTTGCTAAAAATTGCTATACAGAGAGCCGCTTTGCCGTTAGTTAAGCTCCACCGTGTAGCTAAAGAAATCGCCTCGTACCACGCTGGTACAGTATTCAATGATCTCGCCTGCACTGTAGGTCGTTCGCCGTAGCGATATCGCCGCTTCGTTCTCCTTAACGCCCAGCTGCAAGGCTGTTTCTCTCTGGAGATTGATTGCAGAAAAGCGCTCAACAGCCGAATCCGGATAAACGCCAAATTTGCCAAGCGACCGGTATAACCCCTTTTCACGAATCATCTCGCCTGTCAATTCCGGCACAAATCGACAGGGTATAAAGGAGCTCTCCACAACATACGGCTTTCCTTCCGTATATCGTACGCGATCGATGTGGAATATGCTTTCCCCGACTTGGCAGCGAAGGCTTTCGGCCAGTTCTTCGTTGGCTTTTATTTGGACGAACTGGTTGAGTACGGCATTTTCCTGCATCCCTTTTTTCCGCAGCTCTTCGCTGAACGAGTAGAATTTTGACAGTCTCTGCTCAATGGATCGTTTGTTTACGTAGGTGCCCTTCCCCTGCAGCTTGGTAAGATATCCTTCTGTTTGCAGATCCTCCAGGGCTCTCCGAATTGTGATTCTGCTCACCTGATAGATTTCGCAAAGTTCGGTTTCACCCGGAATCTTGCTGCCGCTCTTCCACTCTTTGGAAAGTATTTTCTTTCGAATGCTGTCCTTAATCTGCAGATAGAGCGGCATAGTCCTATTATCTTTTAAAATTTGCTGATCTTCTATTCTATACATCTTCCGGGTTCTCCATATTGGTATATTTATTTATTATTGTACCATCTGGCGACCGGTTGATTCAACCATGCGTCACGAATCAAATCACAATATGCAGCTTGACGCCTTGCACAACACGATTCACATCGCCTTTCGGGCATGGGTTGTCCGTTGTAATGCCAAGTGCCATCGATTTCTCAAAAGAAAGCAGCTGGATAAAAAGCAGGCCAAACAGGTAAGCGCAAATCTCCTTATCTTCAAGGTTCGGGACGGTATCATAAGATACGACTGCGTTCGCCTTGATCTGTGCCGCATATTCCGCCGCGACAACCGCGACCGTTTGATTGCCCGCTCGTTCTGCATTGATCTCGTCAAGCAGATCCATATCGTACATACGAGCGCGCAGAACCGGTGAGATCAGATGAACGGTCAGCGTTTTTGAATTGATTACGGTCTTTGGCCCATGGCGAAATCCGGTCGGCGTATCATAGGTCGCAACAACTTGTCCCGCCGTAAGCTCCTGCGATTTAATCGCGCCCTCGTGCGCAAGTCCGCGCAGCGCGCCAAGCCCCAGGTAAACAATCCGCTCATAACCGCTTGCCGCAATCGCTTTTGCGCTTTTATCCATGGGAAGAATGGATTTCTCAACAGCGTCCGCAAGTCGCAGAATAGATTGCAGACGGCTTTCGCTGCTCCCGCCGCCGAAAACGTACCACGTGGTCAGCATCATGCTGCTGACGCTGCAAGTCATCGCAAATCCCATGTCGCTTGCTTCCTGCGGCAGATTGAGTACGATGTTGCGATTTCCGTCCAGATCCATCTGCGCCAGCTTTGAATCTTTATTGCATACCAGCACCATATTGTAGAGCTCGGAAACGTACTGTTTCGCGCACTCAATCGCGCCAACGCTCTCTGGGCTGGAGCCCGAACGCGAATAGGAGACCAGCAACGTCGGCACGTCGTACAGCACTGCATCCGGCGTGGCGACAATATCCGTCGTATGAATGCACTCGCTGTGCAGCCCTGTTTCTCTTTGCAGCAGCATTGCTACGCTTTCGCCTATAAAAGCGGAAGAGCCTGCGCCGGTAAAAATAATTCGTAAGTTTGAAATCGAACGCATCTTTTTCATAAACGCGTCGATCTGGCTTTGATTCTGCTCCAATACGCCCGCAAGCTTCCGCCAAACCTTTGGCTGGTTCTCAATTTCAGAAGCTGTCACCAGCGCCTTGCGGCGAATCAATTCTGTTTCTTCATAATGCAAATAGCTTTTCATAAAACCCCTCTCATACCAATCGTGATTCCGGAAACTCCCCTGCAAGCATCTTTACACAATGCTCCGCCGAAAGAACCGCAACCTCGTCAATTTCCCGGTCGGCTAAACCGCCGATATGCGGCGTCAAAAGAACGTTTGGAAGTTGAAACAGCGCACTTTCAAACAGCGGTTCTTCTTCATATACGTCCAGGGCCGCGCCCGCAATCTCGTTCCGTTTAAGCGCCTCTTGCAGCGCCTGCGTATCTACAATGCCGCCGCGTGACGGATTTATCAGAAAAGCGCCGGGGTTCATCCAGGAAAGCGTCTGCGCATTCAGCAGATGATGCGTGCTTTCCGTATGCGGGCAGCATATAACGACGACGTCCGCCGCGCGAAAGAATTCTTCGCCGTCCAAGAACGTCAGGCCGAATTTCTCCGCAAGCTCTGTCTTTTTCGAAGTGCTCAAGGCAATGATTCGCATGTCGAATCCCTTCGCACGCTTTGCCACGGCCTGCCCAATCGCGCCCATGCCGATGATACCGATCGTCTTTCTCGATACCGCGGCGGATCGTTCCACGCCTTCACACCATTTTCCCGCTCGAATGCAGGCGTCCGCCTTATGGATATTTCGCATTAAGCACAGGATTTGTCCCCACGCAAAATCAGCAACCGCGTCAAAGTTGCGTCTTGGAACGTTACAAACCGTCACACCGTGCCTTGCACAGGCTTCCAAATCGACGTGGTCGTACCCCGCGCAATTCAGTGAGATCGCTTCAAGCTCTGGCGCACCGCGTAAAAATGCGTCGGTGATTTCAACGTCCGCACCCATCACAATTGCCTTTGGCTTTGGAGCGAGGGTGTCCCAGAAGTCGATCAATTCATCCGACGTCAGCTGCGCTTTGGGATCGTGCTCCCAAACTACCGGCACAATACCGGCGTCAGTCAACGTCGAAAAAGCTTTCGGCACCTGCTCAAACGAAAAAGATACAATCAAAGCGTTATTTTTCATCATGCGTGCTTTTCTTAACGGTATTGGGGCAGGTAATCGGAAAATTCGCGGATAAAATCCTCCACCAGCTGATCCGCGACCGCAGGATCTGAAACCGCACCGTCCAGCAGCATCGCCTCTGCCCATAGCTTACGATCTCCAGTGAGCGCCGCTTTCACGGTGATTTCAACAGGAGCAAGCCGGCGCGCAATGATCGCCCGCAGCTCATCGGAGAAACCGTGTACGCTCATCGGGCAAAAGCCAGTCGCGGCGGCAACGCCCGGAATCTCTAAAACCGCATCCTCCGGAAGTCCTTTTACAGCTCCTTCGTTTGGAATATTGACAGAGAAGGTTTTGCGTTCATCACAAATCAGCGAACGGATCATCTCGACCAACTGCTCATGCTCGCCCTGCGCGCGGGAGAATAAGGTATCGTCAATCTTGACGCCTTCGTCGCCCTGCGCCAGCATATCACGATACGTTTTTTCGCCGCGGTTGATGACTTCGTCAATCGGAAAGGCGTCAATACCCAGTGTTCTCCCGTAAAAAGCGCCGTGCGGGAACCGCTCGGGGAAGAATTCCGAAGCGTGGCGGTCAACGACTGCGGGCAGCGCCCCGTAGCGTTCAAACAGCTCCCAGGAAAGCGGGTTATCCAGATAATTCGGAATCTCTGTATCATCCAGCTGCGAATTGAAAAAATTATATTCGTGCTTGACCGTCTGCGCCGCAGCACGCTGCTGTTCTACAATCCTGAGC
>CAZWUK010000028.1:602-992 GCA_964636685.1 uncultured Oscillospiraceae bacterium | reverse complement strand
TACGTCGCGTCCATCCACGCGGATATCGTATAAAAACGTCAAGTGGTTCAGACCGGCGCCGATCGTTGTAATACGGCCGACGTCAACGCCCAGCATTCTGGCAAGGTATCGTTCACCGTAAATCACGCCGTGGCACAGCCCGATCAGATTGACGCCGGTGGCTTTCCGTACCGCCGTCACAATGCTGGTCATTGGGTTGGAATAGTTGAAAAAATACGCATTGGGGCAAAGCCGCTTCACATCGTTTGCAATGTCGATCATTGCGGGGATCATGCGCTGCGCGCGCGAAATACCGCCCGGCATGATCGAATCGCCGACCGGCTGAAAAATGCCGTACTTGCGCGGAATCTTCACATCCTGCTCCCAGCCGCGTCTTCCACCGACCGCGAT
>CAZWUK010000028.1:0-592 GCA_964636685.1 uncultured Oscillospiraceae bacterium | reverse complement strand
GATGGTGGTTACAACAAAATCAGCATTGGGCAAAAGGTCTTTTCTGTCCACTGAAGATGTGATGTGGATTCGATCCTGCATGTTTTTGCTTGCGACCATTTTTTCCGCAAGCTTCGTTACCGGCGCCAGAATATCCGGATTAATATCGCAAAGCGCGATCTCCCAGCTGCCGAAATCGGACTGAATAAAGTCCGCAATCAGACCTTTTGTGAATACCGCGCTGCCTGCGCCAATCAATACGATCTTTTTACGTTCCATTTTATTTCTCCTTTGTCGCCGCAATAATCATGTTCTCGTTGCACTTGTCAACAAATGCCGTCAGCAGCTGGCGCTGCTCCGCTCTATCTGCCAGTCGAAAGCGCTCTTCCCATTTTTTTGACAGAAACAGCTTGATAAAATCCGGTTCGGAGCGGGAATAGTCATAGGCGCCGTCGTCTTCCATATGCCGCTTCGCGCAGTCAAACAACGTCTGGTTAGAAAACCGATCGATCTCGCTGAAAATTCCGCAGGGCCGTTTCTTATAGCTGTAAATCGCGCCGAAATAGGCGTACAGCGAGGTGCTGCCATCCGGCGTCTCCAGCCAATAGCGATA
>CAZWUK010000027.1:0-26197 GCA_964636685.1 uncultured Oscillospiraceae bacterium | reverse complement strand
TTTTGCAACGACTTGGCTCCGTTTTCGTCTTCGGCTGTTTTGCTACAGCCCCTTTATTCCATTTTATTTTTTTCTCAGGCTTTCTTTCCGAACAGGTTGGAGAAGAAATTCCCCACCGCGCCAAAAAAGCTTGTCACGCTTTCATAGACCCGCGTGACGGTCTGTGTGACAGTACTTGCTGTCTGGGCGGTTTTTGCCAGCGAGGTAAGCTTCTGTTGCAGCGCTTCGGGATCCAGTCCCTCCAGCTTTCTGACAAGCGACAGCACCTGCTCGACCTGCTTATCGGTCAGGGACACCTGATACATCGCGGCAAGGCTTTGGATCTCCGCTTTCACCTGTGCGTCGGACATGGCGGTCGTTTGGTCGAGCATGCCCTTGAGCTCATTGATGATCTCCGCCGCGTCGTCGCTGCCGATATACTCCGCCAGCTCGCCTGTCACCACAAGCTCCTCAGCGCCGACCGCCTTGGCAAGATCGTTGAGCGCGATACCCGTGATATCCTCATAGGCCTTGTAGGCGCCCGTCAAAGCGCCCGTGCCGGATACCGGGAACGGCGCGCTCACGACGACCTTTGCGTCGGTGATGCCCGCGGTCGTGAGCGCATTGACGTACATCTGCTCCGTGCAGTAGTTGATATTATGGATCTCCAGCCGAAGTCCCGCGCCCTCTTCCAGCGTTGTGATAAAAATACAGGAGAGCGCAACGCTGCCAATCTTGCGATCCGGCACCAGCTCCTCCAGATAAGCGCGCTCCTCCGCGTTTGTAACGGACAGTTCCTTGACAGAGCCTTGCTCGATGCCAAAGTCCGCGTAAACGGCCTCCCGCTGTGCGTCTGTCAGATCCGCGCCCATGGTAACGCGCTGCTCGCCTTCTGCCACCGCGTCGGCCAGCGCCGCAGGCGCAAAAGCGCTCAGTGCGACCATCAGTGTTAAAATGCCCGAAAGCACTCTTTTTCGCATCATAAATTCCCTCCTTTTGGAACGGTTGCAGTATAGCATATTATTATGAAGAGTTCCACGAAATGATGTAAACTTTCTGTGGATATGTACGCGCGGCAAAAAAATCGGAGAAAATGAAATTTAGCTATTGACTTTAGTATGATAAAGTGATAAATTGATGAAGTAATAAAACAGAGGAGATTCATCTCATGAAAAAGCTTACAAAGATTTTTGTCCTGATTCTGGCGCTTGCAATGACCGCCGCCCTGTTCGTGGGCTGCAAGAAGAACGCAGCCGTAAAGCTTTCCGTGTTGACGGAGACGTTCGGCGAAGAACTGTACGGGATCGGTTTCCGCAACGAAGACGTCGCTTTCGGTCTCAAAATACAGGAAGCCTTTGAAACCGTCGCCGCCTCCGACGCGGGAAAAGCAATCGAACAGAAATGGTTTGGCGAGGACGTGATCCTCACGGATACCCCGTTCCTCGAGGAAACCGAAGCGCTGCCGGAGGACGATTCCTGGACAAAGATTCAGGAGAAGGGTTACTTTATCGTCGGTCTTGACGCTTCCTACCCGCCGATGGGCTTCTTGGACGAGAACAACGAGATCGCCGGCTTTGACATCGATCTGGCCAAAGAAGTCGCCACGCTCCTGGGCGTTGAGGTTCGCTTCCAGCCCATCGACTGGGACGCCAAGGAGCTGGAGCTCAGCAGCGGCAACATCGACTGCATCTGGAACGGTATGACCATCACCGACGAGCGCATCGAGAACATGTACTTCACAAAAGCGTATCTTGCCAATGAGCAGATCATCGTCGTCAAGGACGGCGGCGGCATCACCGATAAGGCAAGCCTTGCCGGCAAGACGGTCGGCACGCAGGCCGGTTCCTCCTCCGTGGACGCGCTGGAGGCTGCTCCCGAAGTGGCGGATACCTTCAAAGAGCTTGTCACCTATGCAGATTTCGTTTCCGCATTGGAGGATCTTCGGATCGGTCGCATCGACGCCGTTGTGATCGACAGCGTGGTCGGCTACTACATCCTTGCGCAGCAGGCCGGCTGACAAACCGTTTGAACGCACAAGCACACAATTCCGGCAACGTCCGCAGCAACCTGCGGACGTTGCTTACGTCAATCTAATGAGGTGAACCATGGATCTATCGTATTTCTTTTCTCTGTTCGGCGCGCTTGCCGACGGACTCGGCACCACGCTCGCGTTATTTTTCATCACGCTGATCCTGTCCATTCCGCTGGGGCTGTTGATCTCCTTTCTCCGCACCAGCAAAACGCCGATCCTGCGCGGGATCTCCGGCGTTTACGTATGGATTCTTCGTGGCACGCCGCTCTTGCTGCAGCTGTATTTCTTCTTCTTCGGGCTGCCCAAGATTCCGTTTCTCGGCCAGTTTCTCGTCATGGATCGGTTGCAGGCGGCATGCTGGGCGTTCGTGCTCAACTATGCGGCGTATTTTGCAGAGATCTTCCGCGGCGGCATGCTCTCCATCGATCCCGGGCAGTATGAAGCGGCGCAGGTGCTGGGTTTTTCCCGCTGGCAGACGCTCAAAAACCTGACCATCCCGCAAATGCTCCGCGTGTGCCTGCCCGCCATCAGCAACGAGGCCATTACGCTCGTCAAGGACACCGCACTGGTCACCGCGCTCGGCGTAACGGACATTTTGTACTTTGCAAAGCATGCGGTGAACCGCGATGCGGATACGACGGCGTTTCTTGTGGCGGCGGTGTTCTATCTTGCCATGAGCTATGCAGTGACCAAGGTCTTTGACCGGCTGGAACGCAAGTGTAAGTTTTGAGGAGGCAGCAACGTATGGCAATGATGGAAGTAACGGGACTATCAAAGTCCTTTGATGAAAACCAGATCCTAAACGACGTCTGCTTCACGGTAGACCGCGGCGAAACCATCGCGGTCATCGGGCCTTCCGGCATGGGCAAAAGCACCCTGCTGCGGTGCCTGATCGGTTTGGAGACTGCGAACGCCGGCAATATCGTCATCGACGGGCAGCAGCTGCTTTCCGACAAGGAGACGGTTCCTGCCGCAAAGCAGCGCGAGCTTCGGGCGCGCATGGGGATGGTGTTCCAAAGCTTCAATCTCTTTGCGCACATGAACGTCATGAAAAACATGATTACGGCGCCTATGCAGGTCAAGAAGCTGGAGCGTGCCGCCGCCGAAAAGCGCGCAAGGGAGCTGCTGGCGCTCGTCGGTCTGCCCGGCAAGGAAAAGTCCATGCCGTCGCAGCTGTCCGGCGGCGAAAAGCAGCGTGTCGCCATTGCGCGCGCCATGATGCTAGATCCCGAAATCCTGCTCTTTGACGAGCCGACAAGCTCGCTCGATCCCCAGCTCACCGCCGAGGTGCTTTCCGTCATGAAAAAGCTCGCGGAGCAAAAGATGACCATGATCGTGGTAACGCATGAGATGGGCTTTGCCAAGGAGGTCGCTACGCAGGTGCTCTTTATGGGCAACAAGACGGTGCTGGCGCAGGGAACGCCAAAGGAGATCTTCGAGGATTCCCGCGATCCCGTTGTACGCGACTTTGTCGATTCGGTATTGAAGTAAAAACATCATACTAGACAAATGGAGGCGATGCTTTTAGCATCGCCTCCATTTGTGTTGTTGCATTGCTTTGTTACGCAGCCTTGATCTTTGTCCAGGCGTCGGTGAACGTCGTAATAAAGTCGCCAAGGTCGGAGAAGATCTTGCAGCGATCCAGAATCTCCTGCGGCGGATTGTAGGTTGCGTCGTCTGTAAAGTCCGCGCCAAGCAGCGAAAGCGCCGCCTTGTTGGGCGTGGAGAAATACACATACTCCGTGTTCCGCTTTGCAATCTCGGCGTCGCAGAGGAAGTTGATAAACTGCTCTGCTTCTGCCGTATGCTCGGAGGTCTTGGGAATGATGATGTTATCAAACCAAACGTTGGAGCCCTCCTCCGGCACGGCATACGCCAGATCGGGATTTTCGGAGATGCAGTAGAGCGCGTCGCCGGAATAGACCACGGCAAGCGCCGCATTTCCGTTAATCATCTCCATCTTGATGTCGTCGGTCAGATAGGCCTTGACCAGCGGCTTTTGCTCGATCAGCGCCCGCTGTGCTTCCAGCACCTCCTGCGCGTTTCTGGTGTTGATGTCGTAGCCAAGCTTCACCAGCGTAATGCCGATGGTGTCGCGCACGCTGTCGTACATCAAAATCTCGCCCTTGTACTGCTCGTCCCAGAGCGCGTTCCAGCTGGTCACAGGCTCCGTGACCATGGTGGTATTGTACAAAATGCCCACCGTGCCCCAGAAATACGGGACGGAATAGGTATTGTCGGGGTCAAAGGAAAGATCCAAAAACCGCTCGTCAATATTTTTCATGTTGGGGATATTGTCCTGATTGATGGCATAGAGCAGATCCTCTTGGATCAGCTTCTCGATGATATAATCCGACGGAAAGCAAATATCATAGATGCAATCGGCGGACGACAGCTTGACCATCATTTCCTCGTTGCTGGTCATTGTCGTATACTTGACCTTGATCCCCGTCTCGGCTTCAAAGTCCGCCAGCACGTCGGTGTCGATATAATCGCCCCAGTTGAGCACGTTCAGCGTGACCTGATCCTTTCCTCCGCATGCCGCCACCGGCAGAACCATTGCCAATACCAGCAATACACACAGTAACTTTTTCATGGCAGTTGATTTCCTTTCCTTCTGTCGCTTCTGACTGTCAATTGAAACAATCGCTATCACTTGAAACTGTCGCTCCCGACTATCGCTTCAAATTCACTTTGCGGTTTTGAATATCCTGCGCCCGCTCCTCACGGATGCTCTTGATATTCACGATCAAAAGCAGCGTTACCACCGGCACGAATATGATGGTGGACAGCGCGGGATTGACGCCCCTTCGCGCGCTGGCATAGATATACATGGACAGGTTATCTACGCCGTTGCCCGCAAAAAAGCTGACAACAAAGTCGTCGATGGATAACGTAAACGCGAGGATAAATCCCGAGACGATGCCCGGCATAATATCCGGAATCACGACCTTCCACAGCGCTTGCAGCGGCGTGCAGCCAAGATCCAGCGCCGCCTCGTACATCATATCCGAGCTCTGTCGCAGCTTGGGCAGCACAGAGAATATCACATACGGGAGGTTGAAGGTGATGTGCGCGATGACCAGCCGCGTAAAGCCGTCCTTCAGCCCGATGAACAAGAACAGCAGCATCAGGGAAATACCGGTCACAAGATCGGGGTTCACCATGGGAAGCTGCGAAACGTTCTCAATCAGCATCCGGCGGCGGCGTTTCATGGCGTTGATGCCGATGGCGGCGCCCGTGCCGAGAACGGTGGACACAACCGCCGAAATTGCCGCGATGGAGACGGTCACAACCAGTGCGTCCGTGATCTCCCTGGTGTGAAACAGCCGCACGTACCAGTCAAAGGTAAAGCCCGTCCAGTTGCCCAGGGTCTTGGACTGATTGAACGAAAAAATAATCAGAATCAGGATGGGCGCGTATAGAAACAGCAGCATGATCCCGAGGTAGGTGCCTGCAAAAAAAGATTTCAGTCTGCTCTTTACCACAGCTTGCCACCTCCGTCCTTCTCATGCTCGGATCCCTCCGCCTTGTGCATCACGGTCATGGAAAGCAGCACAAAGATCAAAAGAATGATCGAAAGCGCGCTGCCCGCGCTCCACGCCTGCTCGGTGATAAACTTCATATAGATCAAATCACCGTAGAGCATTGTTTTGCCGCCGCCCAGCAGCTGGGAGATGGCAAAGGTGGTCGTCGATGGGATAAACACCATGGTGACGCCGGAGATCACGCCCGGCATGGACAGCGGCAGCACAACCTTGAGGAAGGTCTTGCCCGCATTGGCGCCAAGGTCGTTTGCGGCTTCAATATAGCTCTTGTCCATCTTCATCAGGATCGTATAGATCGGCAGAATCATGAAGGGCAAGAAGTTATACACCATCCCCAGCAGCACCGCGCCTTCGGTATACAAAAAGTTCGTATACGTCCCCAGCAGCACCTTCCACGCGTAGGTGCGCAGCAAAAAGTTCATCCACATCGGCACGATGAAAAACACCGACAGCAGCGCCGCCACGCTCTTTTTCATCTGGGAGAGCAGATACGCCACCGGGTAGCCGAGCAGCAGGCACAGCACGGTCGTATACAGCGCGATCTTGACCGAGTACAGCAGCACCCGAAGATTGTCCCAGCTCGCCGCCTGCAAAAAGTAGGAGACGGTAAACGTGCCGTCTGACGTAAACGCATAATAGAAGATGAGCAGCATGGGCGACAAAATAAAGATCATCATCCATACCACGTAGGGATAGGAAAACACGTTTCGTCTCATCTGCGCACCTCCTCCTTCTTTTCTGATCTTTCCATTATTCCTTGGGCGACAGCACGATGGCCTGCTCCGCAACGCGGATGCCCGCCTCCTCGCCTTCCTCCATGAAATCATCCGAATAGGCGATCCAGTCGTATTCCTCGTCGCACTGAATATGGACTTCGTAATGCGTACCAAGGAACATGCAGGAGCGGACAAAGCCGGTCAATTCCGCATCCTGCGGCGCCATCAAAGCCACGTCCGCCGGCGCGATGCTGATGAGCACCTCGTCTCCGGATTCAAACTTCTCCGCCGCCTTGCAGCCAAAGCATTTTCCGGAGAATTCCACCTCGCCGTCCGCCGGATGCGTAAGCCCGTCAAACAGATTGGTTTGCTTTGTCTTTTTCATAATGTGAATCGCATCGGGCGGGATGGAGATTCCGATCGTTTCGCCCACCGCCACATAGTCCGTGGTGTGGATGATCCACTCATAGCCGCCGCAGTCCACATCGACTTCGTAATGCACGCCCATAAAGACCACGGACTGCACCACGCCCTGCACCCTGGCTTCCTCCGTCGGCACGATGTCGATATCCTCCGGCCGCACCACAACGTCCACCTCGACATTTTTGCCAAAGCCCGCGTCCACGCACGGATAGACCACGCCGTTCATCTGCACCTTGTAGTCCTGGAGCATAATGCCCGGGATGATATTGCTCTCGCCGATAAAGTCCGCCACAAACGGGTTCTTGGGCTCGTTGTAAATATCCGTCGGCGTACCGATCTGCTGAATCACGCCGTCCTTGAGCACCACGATGGTATCGCTCATGGTGAGCGCTTCCTCCTGATCGTGGGTGACATAGATGAAGGTGATGCCCAGACGCTGCTGCATCCGCTTCAATTCCACCTGCATCTCCTGACGGAGCTTGAGATCCAGCGCGCCCAGCGGCTCGTCCAGCAGCAGCACCTGCGGCTCGTTGACCAGCGCGCGCGCAATGGCGACACGCTGCTGCTGACCGCCGGAAAGCTGCTCGATATAACGCTTGCCATAGCCTTTGAGGTTGACCATCTCCAGCATGGAATTGACCTTTTGCTCAATGATCTTCTTGTCCAGCTTCTTGATCTTGAGGCCGAAGGCGATATTGTCAAACACGTTGAGGTGCGGAAACAGCGCGTATTTTTGAAACACCGTATTGATCCGGCGCTTATAGGGCGGCACGGCGGCAATGTCCACGCCATCCATCTCGATGCGTCCCTCCGTGGGCATGACAAAGCCCGCGATCAGGCGCAGCATGGTGGTCTTTCCGCAGCCGGAAGGCCCCAGCAGCGTCAAAAATTCGCCGTCCTTAATATAGAGGTTCACATGGGCCAGCGCCACGTCGCCGCTGTAATCCTTGGAAACGTCCACCAATTCGATCAGATGCTTATCGTTCATATCCTATACCCCTCAAAATGATGGCGGCGTGCTGATCCACAGCACACGCGCTTCGGTCTTGCCGGTATTCTGCAAAAAATGCTCGTTTGCCGGACGGAAATAGAAGCTGTCGTTCTTTTTAACACGGTACTTCTTGTCCCCGATCACCAGCGTGACCGCGCCCGCGAGCACGTAGCCAAACTCCTCCCCCTCATGGGGATCGTCCGCCGCCGTAGCGGCGCCTGCCGGAAGCGTGACCAGGATCGGCTCGAGCGCGTTCTTCTGCGCGTTTGTCACGAGCCATGTGATCGTGCCGCCGTCCGGTTCCTCCTTAATGAACATATCCTCCGCGCCGTAGACCACCTTCATCTGCGGCTCCTCGTTGAAAAACGCGCGGATATCCGTACCTAGCGCTTCCAGTATGTCCATCAGCGTCGCAATCGACGGAGACGTAATATCGCGCTCCAGCTGGGAGATAAAGCCCTTGGTCAGCTCGGTTCTGGCCGCAAGTTCCTCCTGCGTGAGTCCCCGCTGCAATCGCAGCTCCCGAACCTTATTGCCGATTTCCACTTCGGTCAACCCTTTCTAAACCTAAAGTTTACAAACACTAAACGAAACAGCAATATTGAACCATAAAACACCCGTCTTGTCAACGACATTTTTCGTGCCGTCCTCCCGGCGGGTCCCGATGTTAAAAAAGCATGACGATCAGGCGCTTTTTCCCATTTCTACCGTCTGCGGTTCCCACGTTTTTAGAACGCGCTTTTCGATGCTTTTATATACTTTGGCGGCGAATGATGGTATGATATGAAAAAATATGATTTTTTATCAGCTGCGGAGGCGAAAACATGAGCAGTCCCTACGGAAAAATTGTCCTTGTGACGGGCGCGTCCAGCGGAATCGGCGCGGCAACGGCACAGCTTTTAGCGGAGAACGGCTATACCGTTTACGGCGCCTGCCGCCGGGAAATGACAGACGTCACAACCCAAAACGGCGAGATTCGCTATGTCAAAATGGACGTGACCGATGACGTGAGCGTGCAAAACGCCGTCTCCACCATTGTTGCAGAGGCCGGTGAAATCGGCGTGGTGGTCAACTGCGCGGGCAACGGCATCGCCGGCGCGTTGGAGGACTGCACGGTCGCGGAAGCGGAATATCAGTTTTCGGCAAACTACTTTGGCGTGATCCGTGTGCTGAATTCCGTATTGCCCGTCATGCGCAAAAGGAAGCGCGGACTTGTGGTGAATATCGGATCGATCGCAGGGCTCTATGCCATCCCGTTCCAGTCGTTGTATTCCTCCAGCAAGTTTGCCATTGAGGCGCTGACAGAGGCGCTGCGCATGGAGCTCTACCCCTTCGGCGTCAAGGCCTCCGTTGTGGAGCCGGGCGATACAAAAACCGGCTTTACCGGCGCAAGAAAGTTCTGTGCGGCAAGCGAGGGCTCCGCCTATGAGCAGGTCATGCGCCGGTCGGTCGCCAAAATGGAGCACGACGAGCAAAACGGCGTATCTCCCGTGGCGGTAGCAAAATGCGTGCTTTTAACGATGCAAAAGAAAAATCCGCCCGTGCGCACAGTCGTGGGGTTTTCGTATCGCTGTCTGGTCTTTTTGCGACGCATTCTGCCGGCGCGCACCATCAACTGGCTGCTGCGCATCCTCTACTGCTGATTGCGATAAACCAAATGAGCGGCGGGCCGATACAGGAAAATTCCTGCCGGGTTCCGCCGCTTTCTCGTACCAATGCGTTTTTTTGTTAGCCCGCGCTGCCGTTGGTTTTGCTTGTGGTTTCGGGCAGCATCGTGCCGTCGGGCAGCACGTAAACAGTCTCCGTCTTGCCGGCTGATGTCAGCGTGACCTCATAGACCTTTTTGCCGTCCTGTTCCGCATGGACGATCTTGGAAATCGTCGCGTCCTTGTATTTTTCTTCGATTGCCTTCTTGATTTCCGGAATATCCTCGGGCTTGACCTCGGTGCCCGCGGCAAAATTGGGGATTGTCATATCCTCGCTGTTGTTGGCGTCAGGCGAAGTCATGGCGTCGGGACTCATATCCGGCTCCGTGGAAAGCATGGGGGTACTGACCGCCTGTGTCATCGTTGGGGACGGAGTTGCGGTATTCGTCGTACCGTTGCAGGCACAGCCGACAACGCCCGTCAGAAGCAGCGCCGCGGCAAAAACGAACAAGAGCTTTTTCATCAAAGTACTATCCTCTCCTTATAATCGCCGCTATTTGCGGCTCTGGTTTGAGGATAGTATGTCCCGCTATTCCATTTTCATCACACGCAGGACAGGTTCGACACAAAGTCCGGGCTTTGCGTCCTTTTTCGACGCAATCAGTACCGTTGTTGGCGCCGCTGTGTCCGAAAACGCGACAAGCCGCATTCGTTTTGGCTCCAGTCGGTTTCTTCTCAGCGCCGCAAATACCTCCACAAGCTGTGCGGCGGGATAGCAAAGGAAAAAATTTCCTCGATTTTTGAGCAGCAAAAACGCGGCGTGAAAAAAATCGTCCAGCCCGCCCGCGTCGTCATGTCTGGCCGCCGCGCGGGATTCGTTGCGGCTTCGATCGCCTGTGTGAAAATACGGCGGATTGCACACCGCCGCGGTAAAGCTGCCGCAGCCCAAAATTCTTGGCGCGTCCCGCACATCCATATTCAAAAAAGGAATCTGCTGTCCGTTTAAGGCGGCGGAGCGTTGCGCAAGCGCACACAGCGCCGGTTGCAGCTCCACGCCCGTAAACGCCGCGCCGGTCTTGCCCTGTCCAAGAATTGCGACAATGCCGTTGCCGCAGCCCAGATCCACCACGCGGTCGTTTGCCGTGGCGCACAAAAAATTCGATAGCAGCACCGCGTCCTGCGAAAAGCACGCAAGCTCTGTGTCCTGTATGATCCGTAGCCCTTGAAATTGCAAATCCTCAACACGTTCCATAGAAAACAGTATACTACGTATGGTACAATTTCGAAAGCAAGGAGGCTCTGCTATGCGCGTATTGGATCTTGACCTGGATTTTTTCCTTGCGGACTGCTGTCCGCTCGCCGAACCCGGCTGCCGTCCGGCGCTTTCGGGGCATGAGCCGTGGTCGGCAGCACAGGTAGAACAGTTTTTAGAAAAAAACTGCGGCCTTTCCAAAGCTTCTCCCGTTCCGGGACGCATCTTCACAACGCACGACGGCGCGCTTGGCTGGTGGGACGCCCTGCAAAGAGAGGGAAAGCTCACAATTCCGTTTTCCGTCACGCATGTGGATGCGCATTCCGATCTCGGTATCGGCTACCCCGGCCCGACCTTTGTGCTGCAAAACGTGATCGGATGCCTGCCCGAAAAGCGGAGCGCGCTTGCCCGGTACTATCGCACAAAGCAGCTGGACGAAGCAAACTATCTGTTGTTTGCGCTGGCATTTCGCTGGATCGACCGTCTGGAAAACGTTCGAAACCCCAAATCACGCCCGGATCTCCCCGGTCAAATCATCCAATACACCGACGGCGTTCCGACAGCCATCCAGCTTCGTTCGCCGCTGTCCGTCCTGCTGGAAGCAAAGAACGGGCCGGAGCCCGTGATCCCCTTTGCCGTATACGAAAACTACGCGCAGTTTTTTGCGGCAGGACAATATGATTTTGCTTCCGTCGCCATATCGCCGCGGTACGCGCCGGAGGAAGCGGACGCTTTGATCGACGTGATCGCACAATATCTATTGCTGCCGCTTGCACCGGATTCAGGAAGCGATTGAACGAATCGCGCCAAACGAAACGCCGGTATAGTAATACAACAATATCTCCCGGTAGCTGCGTCCGCCAAGCGCCATGGCGTTTGCGCCGGTCTGGCTCATGCCCACCCCGTGCCCATAGCCGCGCGTGTGAAATACGACGTCCGCACCGTCAAATTCCATGGTAAACATCGTGCTGTCAAGCGCAATCAGCTTGCGCAGCTGCTTGCCCGTGATCGTCGTTTTTCCCAATCGAAGCTGCAACACGCGGCCGCTATCACTCGTTTTTTTGATTTCCACCTGCTGCTCCAGCCGTTTTTCGATCAGCCCGGCATTCGGGTAGGCGTTGTTGACCCTTTTGCAAAAATCTGTGGCGCTGAACCGAACCTCGCCGAAAAGACGCGAGGTTCCCGTCTCGTTTTCACTGGGTACAGAAACAAGATACGGCAGCGCCATGGCAAACGCGCTCTCTGCGTTCTCCGTTGCCCCACCCGATGCGCTGTGGTAGAGCGCGTCGATGGGCGCGCCGTCATACAGCAAGATCTCCCCCGCCGTTTCATTGACCGCCGCCCCGATACGGGCGATATTCACCGCATAAGCCTCGCCCCATTTTTCTCGCAGCCGGTCATCGTCGGCATACGCCTGACAGCAGGCGCTTGCTGTGCAAATATCACTGCCGTTTTTTTGACATCCGCCGTGCAAAAGATGGTAGACCGTATAGGTTCTTGCGGCGACCGCCTGCGCTTTCAATGCCTCCGTGGAAAACGAAACGGGCATCTCCGCCGCCACGACGCCCACAAGATAATGCTCCAGCTCCATTGGCAGAACCAATTTTTGCGTTTGATCGTAAACCGACAGCGCGACGGCCGGCATCACCCGCACCTGCATGGCGGTCACGGTTTGTACCTCTGCCTTCGGTTTGTTTCTTGCCATTGCGCAGCCGCGAAGCGCAACGCACAGCACCCCGAAGACCGTGCACGACAGAACAAGCCTGCCCCATCTGATTCGGTACATTCTCTCCCTCCGTTCCACTGCACACCCTCTTTCAGCCTATTTTCTTTTGCTGCCGACCATGCTACAATATCGTTATCCGACAGGAAAGGACAATTTCCATGATCTCTGAGCAATTACAGCAGCGCATCCGTCAAGGCGACCGGGCAGCGTTTCATGAATTGTACGGTGCTTACAGCCGTACAGTATACGTCAAGGTCTTGTCCGCCGTCGGACACGCCGACCGTACCCGCGAAATCACGCGACAGATTTTTCTCGATATCTACCGGGAGATCTGCGCGGCAAAAGCACCGATCGAGGTGGAGCGCCGCATCGCCGTGCTTGCCGGAACCTATATTCAAGGGGAGCGGAACGCCGTCAGACGCCCCGCTCCGCCAAAAGAAGCGCCGCCTGCGGTCACGCCCAAAAAAGTGCCCGACGCCGCCAGCGGCAGCGCACCGTATCAGCCGAAGCATGCTCCCGCAAAAGCGTCCACCTCCGTACCGTCCCAAAAACAGCGTCCAACCCCTCCCGCCCCCACGGCGCCGCACCCGCGTCACGGCAATCCGGTCGGCAAATTGCTTTCTGCGTTGATCTGTCTGCTCTGCTTGGTCTTTCTCTGGATCGCGGTGGGACTTTTGATGGAATTTGGCGTGTTTCCTGCCGTCGATTTGGGCTATACCTGGTTTAACAGCGCTGTTTTTCGGTTGTTCTATTCGTTTTAAGAAAGTTTGGATAAAGGAAAGCCTGTCATGATCTGTCGTTTTTCACCCGACGCGGCGCGACGCGAGTTCACGCCCGTCAATAACCTTTTTTTAGCCGAATACATGCCGCACGCGGACGGCGTGTTTGTTAAGATCTATCTTTACGGGCTGATGCAATGCTACCATCCCTCCATGTGCGAATTGTCCGTATCGGAATCTCTCGGCGTAACGGATGAGCAGGTTCTTGCCGCATTTACTTACTGGCAGTCGCAGGGGCTTGTGCGCATCAGCTGTGAGCGCCCGCTCACTGTGGAATACGCACTGACCGAGCAGGGGGAGGGTGCAGGCGTCATCCCAACCAAATACTACAAGCTGGTGCAATCGCTGCAATCCCTGACCGCGCCGCGCCAATTCGGGATGCGTGAGCTCAAGCATGTATACGATTGGATCGAGGTATACGGTCTGGAGGAAGCGACCGTGCTCACGCTGGTAGCGCATTGCATGGAGCTCAAGGGGCGCCGTGTCAGCATCAACTATATGAGCTCTGTGGCACAGTCCTGGGCGGAGGCGGGCGTTACCACCATCGCCGCCGCCAACGCGCACATTGCCGCCTATGAGCTCAAAAACCACGGCGCGACCGAAATATTGCAGCAATGGAACCGTCGCAGAAAGCCGACTGTCGATGAGATGGCGTTCTACGACAAATGGACGCGGGAATGGGGCTTTTCGCGCGACGCGATCCTTGCGGTGCTGCCGCGGCTGACCGTTTCGGGTACGCCAAACTTTGTATATCTTGACGAACAGCTTGCCCTGCTCCGCGAGCAGGGGAAAACCGCGCTGCCCGAGATCCGTTCCGACGATCGAAAGGGCATTCAGGAAAAAGACTTTGCAAAGCTGCTGTTTTCCCGCATGGGAAAGATCGAGCCTGCCACAAAGACGCAGCGCGCGCAAATTTCCATGTATCTGGATGAATATCAGATGCCGCGCGAGCTGCTGCTGCTTGCCGCAGAGCAGGCGCGGGGCGGCAACGAGCCATTTGGTCTGTTCAAAAAAATTCTCAACGACTGGCACGTCAAAAACGTGACCACCGTAGCCGATGCGGAGGCTGCCGCGGCGGCGGCGCCTGCCCGTCTGGCGCCGAGCAGAAAGAACCCCGCGACCGCGTATCAGCAGCACAGCTATTCTGAGGAGGAGCTGCATAAGCTCTACGTCAATCTTGATGAGGATGTGTAAGCGCCATGCCTGATCCGTTCGTCACCCATTACAACCGAATCCGGCAGGAGGAATACGCCGCGCGGCAGGATCGCATACGCGACGCTTTTTCCCGTGCGCCGGAATTATCCGCGCTGTCCGCGCTTCGCACCCAGGTTCTGAAGGATGTGGGAACGCAGGCGGTCTCCGCCTCCATCGGCGCGCAGCGGCTGGACGAAATCGCGGTGCGCGAACGGGAGCTTCTTGTGTCGCTCCGACTGCCTGTTGATTACATGGAATTACGTTATCGCTGCCCCATTTGCCGCGACACCGGGTATGTCGGGGAAAGCCGCCGGGAACGCTGTGTGTGCAGCCTTAAGCTTGCCGCGCTTTGCGGCGACGATCCGCAGATCAACGATCGGGAAACATTTCAGCGCTTTGCAGAGGATATTTACGCCGACCCGCAGCAAAAAAAGCGTACGATCAACGCGAAAAAGCTTTGCGAGGCCTATGCCGCCGCGCTGCCCCGTCCGGAAAAGCCGAACCTGCTGCTGTTGGGTATGCCGGGGCTTGGCAAGTCCTTTCTCGGCAACGCGATCGCCTATGCGGCGCTGGATCGCGGCGTAGACACCCAGCGAGTCACCGCGTATCATTTTGTGCAGGACATGCTGTCCGACATTCGGGAGAACACCCGCAACGCCAGACGGTATCAATCGGTTCCTTTGCTGGTGCTGGACGATCTTGGCAGCGAGCCGGAGATCAAAAACGTTTCCTGCGAATGGCTCTTTGCCATCATCAACGAGCGCGTCTCCGCAAGGCTTGCGACGGTAATCGCCACGAATCTGTCGCTTCCGGAATTGCAGGATCGTTACGGCGAGCGATTTATGTCCCGCATTTCCGACACCTCCACCACCGCGATCCTCTCGCTCACCGGAAAAAATCTCAGGTTAAAGTAGGTAACAAATGCTGTATCTTTGCGCAACCCCCATCGGAAACCTTGGCGACATGACCCTCCGCGCGGTGGAAACGCTGGAAAAATGCGATATGATTTACTGCGAGGACACCCGCCATTCCTTGCAGCTGTTGAACCATCTGGGCGTCAAAAAACCGCTTTTCAGCTGCCATGAGCACAACGAAAAGCAGCGCGCTCAGGAGGTTGCCGCACTGCTTGCATCGGGCAAGGAAATCGTCTATATCTCCGACGCGGGTATGCCCGGCATTTCCGATCCCGGCTGTGCGCTGGTGGAAGAATGTATTCGGCAGGATCTTCCGTATACCGTCCTGCCCGGCGCTTCGGCCGTGGTCACGGCGGCGGTGCTTTCCGGCTTTCCCGCCTCGCCGTTTACGTTCTTCGGTTTCTTGCCGCGCGACAACAAAGAAAAAAAGCAGATGCTTTCTGCCATGAAAGACTGCACGCATTTGGCGCTGCTGTACGAAAGTCCGCACCGGGTGCAGGCAACGCTAAAGCTCTTGTACGAAACGCTCGGCGACCGCCCTGCCGCCGTTTTGCGGGAGCTGACCAAAAAGTTTGAATCGGTCAATCGCGGCGACCTGTCAACGCTCATCACGCAATATGAAGAAGCGCCAAAGGGCGAATGCGTCATTGCCGTGCTGTGCCAAAAAGAAAAGCCGCAAGCCACACAGGATGAGCTGGAAGCATTTTTACAGGCGGCGCTGGTTTCCGGAAGCTCGGTCAAGGACGCCGCAAGCGCCGCCGCGCAGGCGCTCGGCGTGGTCAAAAAAAGCGCCTATCAAAGGGCGCTGGAGCTGACACAAAACCAATGATCTCATACAACAAACGCGGGACTGCTCCTAGCAAGACAGTCCCGCGCTTTTTTTTGTTATTCCTCTATGAGCGTCATATCCTCCTGCGTCACAACGCGCGGCGGACGCTTGACCATCATATCATACAGGATCGGCACCACATACAGCGTCATAAACGTCGCATAGATCAGGCCGCCAATGGCAACAACCGCCACGGGCTGCACAAGCCCCGCGCCCATACCGACGCCAAAGCCCAGCGGGACAAGTCCCAGCACGGTCGTCAGCGCCGTCATCAGCACCGGACGCAGTCTGGTGACGCCCGCCTCGATCACGGCGTCGCGCCGTTCCATGCCGTCCATGCGCAGGCGGTTCATCATGTCGATCAGCACAATGCCGTTGTTGACGATGATGCCCACCAGCATGATAAAGCCGATCATCGCCACAATGGAAATATCCATGCCGGCAAGCAGCAGCGCAAACAGTCCGCCCGTGAACGCCAGCGGGATCGTCATCATGACGATAAACGGCGACAGCAGCGACTGGAACTGCGCGACCATGATGAGATAGACGATCACAACGCCCAGAATCAGCATCAACAGCAGATCGTTCATCGAGTTCATGATCGTCTCGTTTTCGCCGGCAAACTCAAGGTACATGCCATCCTGCGGCATCGAATAGGTCGAAAGCGCCTTTTCCGCCGCGCGAGTGACAAGCGTCACGTTGTAACCGTCCTTGAGCGTTCCCGCAACGGTGATATAACGCCGCTGGGAAACGCGGTTGATCGACTGTAGCGTTTCCGATTCGGTAAACGTCGCAATCTCCGAGAGCGCAACGCGCTTGACCACACCGCTCTTTTGTGTGACGTCGATCGTCATATCGCGCACATCCTGCACCGTGGGATCGGTCTTTGGCAGCGTGACCGTAACGTCCTGATCGGTTTCCTCGATGCTGGTTGCCGTACCGTCTGTCGTTAAACGCTTGGACACCGCAGCATAAACCTGCGCGACCGTCAGTCCCTGCCGCATCGCCTTTTCCTTGTCCACGGTGATGGACAGCGCAGGCGCGGTCGCTTCCAGTCCATCGTTCACCGAGGCTATGCCGTCTACCGTTTGAAGAATCGCGCCGATCTCGGTCGCCGCCTGCCGCAATGTGGCAAGGTCGCTGCCATAGATCTCCACGGAAACGCCGCCGCCGCTGAGCATGCTTATACCGCCCATGCCGGAAGCGCCGCTGGCGGTCACGGTGCAGTCAAGATCCTCGCACAGTTCTTCGATCACCGGCTCCAGCGCAAGGCTGCTTCTGCCGCTCTCGTTCAGCACCACATACACGCTGCCGCTCGTTGTGTTGGCGGACGAATCCGACATGCCGACCATGCTGCCCATGCCCTGGGAAAGCATCGTGCCGGTGGTTTCCACTTCGTCCAGCGTACGGATCCGCTCCGCGACAAGATCCAGCATCGCAGTCGTTTCGTCAAAGGTTGCGTCCTCGTCCAGTTCGACCGTCACGTTCATCTGCGTGCTTGCCATATCCGGCATGTACGAAAAGCCCTTGGAAACCGCGATCACAATGGAAACGGCAAGCAGCGTGACCGCCACAACCAGCACGGAGGCGCGATGCTTCAGCGCAAAGCGCAGTGACTTTTCGTACGCCCGTGTCAGCGCCGGAATCGCCTTCTGCTTGGCGTCGCTCGTCTTCTTGAGAAGTCCCGACGCCATGGCAGGCACCAGCGTCAAGGCGATAATCAGGCTGGCAAGCAGCGAATAGGCGATGGTGAGCGCCATATCCTGGAACAGCTGCCGTGTGATCCCCTCGATAAATACGATGGGCAGGAACACGCAGACCGTTGTAAGCGTAGACGCGGTGATCGCGCCCGCCACCTGCACCGCGCCGGAGATTGCCGCGCGAAACGGTGACACGCCCTGTTTGCGCAGGCGATAGATGTTTTCAATGACCACGATGGAATTGTCCACCAGCATACCAACGCCCACCGCAAGGCCCGACATGCTGATGATGTTGAGCGTCACGCCCGAAAAATACATCAGCACAAACGCAAACGTCACGCTGATGGGGATCGAGCAGGCGATGATGAACGTCGGTCGAATGTCCCGCAAAAACAGCAGCAAAATGAGGATCGCCAGCACGCCGCCCAGAATCAGATTCTGCAAAACGGAGTTGACCACAAGGTGGATATAATCGCCTTGATCCATGAGGGTCGTGAAGGTCAGACCTTCATAGCTGTCGGAGAGGGAATCAAAGGTCTTTTGAATGTTTTCGGAAACATCGGCGGTCGCATAGCCGGACTGCTTGTTGAGAGACAGCAGCACGCCGTCGTTGCCGTTGATCTTGGCATAGTTGGAGGACGCATTGTCCACCACCAGCACGTCCGCCACATCGCTGACGCGGATCGGCGCAACATCGTCCATGCCAAGGTCAAACAGGATCATGTCGGAAAGCTCCTCCGCCGTCATGATCTTATCGCCCACATACACGAGCCACTTGCGATCCTGCTCGGTCGCATAGCCCGCGGGCATGGAGAAATTCTGCGCGCTGAGAATGCCCGAGAGGTTTGACAGCGACAGCAGCGTATGGAGATCCGTCCCATCCTTTGCGGTCTGCTTGCTGTCCTCCACCTGATCGCGGGAGGCGTCCACCTGCGCCTGCGCTTCCGCCATCGCCACTACGGAATCGTTGACCTGATTGAGCGCCTTGCGCAGTGCGCTCTGCGCCTCTGCCATCTGCGCTTTTGCCTGTTCGCCCTGCTGCGTGATCGCGTCCGACGCGCCTTGCAGCTGTGCAAGCTGGGTATTGACGCCGGCAAGCACGCCCATCGCCTGTGCGCTGAGTCCCCGGTAGGTGGTGATATTTGCTTTGAGCGCGGTAATGGCTGCGCTGTCCGAGCCGCCGTTGGCCGCAACCAGCGTGTCGATTCTCGACAAGGTTGCCACAGCCTGATCGTAGCTCGACTGGTAGCTGTCAAACATCTCCAAGGCTTCCGCAAGCGTAAAGGTTGTCGAAAGATCCAGCTGCGCCTGTGAAAGCGCCTGCAATACCGCCGTATCCTGCGCCGGATCGCCGCTCGCGTTTTCGTAGGCGTCCTTGACCGGCTGCAACACGGCAACCTTGGATGCCGCTATATTTTTTGCAGATTCCACCGTAGCGCGCGAGTCGATCAAATCGATCGCGCTTTGCGTATCGGTTATCAGTCTGTCGAGATTGGCAATCTCGTTGACGGTATCGAGCTTTAGCTGCAGCAGCTGCGCTTGGGGCTGGTCAAGCTGGGCAAGCGCCTGATCGATCTGTGCTTGCAGCTCTTTTTTTGCCTGCTTGAGGGAGGCTGAGCCGTTCTTGATCTTCGTTTTGCCGTTCTCCACGCCGACGATCCCCTCAAAAATCTCCATTTGCGCATCGTCAAGCTTGGTTTCCGCAGCCTTGAACTGCTCGTCGATCGCAGCTGCGATCTCGACGTTTTTCGCGTCGATCTTTGCCTGATCCAGCACGATATTGACGGATTCGGCAATCAGACCGCTTGCCGAAACGCTCGCCACGCCTTCGACGCCCTCCAGCTTTGCCGAAAGCGTATTTTCATAAAACGCGGAGAGCTCCACGGCGGACATCCCGGTACGATTTACGGCATAAACCCCCAACGGCAGCATGTCTGGATTGAGTTTGAGGATGATCGGCGTTCCGACATAGTCGTTCCACGCGCCGCCGATGACGTCGAGCTTTTCGCGGATATTCATGGTCGCGGCGTCCATATTGACGTCGTTGGAAAATTCCAGCACGACCATGGAGTAGTTCTCGTTGGATACGGAGCTGATCTGCTTGATATTGTCCAGCGTCGCCGTCGTCTGCTCGATGGGCTTTGTGATCGTCGTTTCGATTTCCTCCGGGCTTGCGCCCATATAGGTCGTCACGACCACCACATACGGCAGCTCGATGGAGGGCAGAAGATCCGGCGTCATGCGGGAAAAGGACACCGCGCCCAGAATGATAATCAGGATGACCGCCACCAGAACGGTAAACGGCTTTTTTACGGAAAATTTTGCCAGCATAGATGGTTATTCCCTTTCCCCGGAACACTTCTGCATTCCGCGTTTCAATATCTCGATTTTGCGACGGAGCTTCTCCCGGATCTCTCCCTCGTGATTCACCGCGCTGAACAGCTCAAACACGGAAAAGCGCGTCATGGAGATGAGTATCTCCAGCATCTCGGGAATATCCTCCGGCGAATTGATCCGAAGCCGCGACAAGTCGATCAACGGCAAAAGCTCCGCCGTCAGGAGCATCGGCGGTTCATGAGAGCATCCGCCCGAAAAAAAACGTTTGAAATCCACTTCGGAAAACAGATTGGCCAGCAAATGCAGGTTTTCCTGCCGTCTGACAAACAATACCGCAGCGTCATAGCCCGCGAGCGTCGCCGCAAAAACGTCTCCGTGAGAATCCACAAGCGCCTGTCGCGCGCTCGTCTCCATAAAAGCGGTATAATCGGCGATCACATAGCGATACAGATCCTCGCGGTCTGTAAAATACTGATAAAAGCTGCCGCGCGGAATCCCTGCGTCCTGAATTACGCGACTGATCGACAGCTTGGAGAACGGCACACGCGCCAGCTCCCGGCGGAGCGCATCTGAGAGTCGCTGCCGCTTCTGCTCCGGCAGACGGAAAAATGTTTCCGTTGGCATCTTTCGGATCCTTTCGATCTATGACAGGTTGTCATATGACAATCTGTCATATTGTAGTATTGGGGCCTCCCGCCGTCAATAGCTGCCGCAGGATGTTCACATTTTCATGGATACTCCGGTTTTATCGGAGCCTATGGAATTTTCTGTCTATCGGGTGGTATACTAATTTCATGAAGCGCTTACTGTTTATTTTTATATTGTCGCTGCTCTGCTTTGGCGCAGGCTGCCAGACCCTGCAGCAGATCTTTCCCACGCCGGAACCAACCGCCGTACCAACGCCGACGCCCATTCCCACGCCGAGTCCGTCGCCGACGCCGCGCCCGGTCGTCGCGGTGGTGAGCGATGAGATTCCGGCCGCTTTCATGGAAGGCGTTTCTGCCGCGGCCGACAACGCCGCCTACGACGTCGTATACGCTGCTGGCAGCGCGGAGTCTCTCCCCGCCGACGCCATCCCGGGCAGCGGTATCTATCTTCTCGTCTATACAGGAAATACATTCGATATAAAAGCGCAGCAGGCGTTGGAAAAAGCAGCGCATCCCGTATTTGTCTACGCGCCAAATCTTTCTATGCTTCCCGCCAAAATCCCCGCGCTGACCCATCAGGGAAAGGACGATGCAAAAAACGCCCTGGACGACGCTTTATCCTATCCCCCGCACGATACCCCTGTGCGCCTTGTTGGGTTGTTTGAGTCGGAAACCTCCGCCGCCGCAGCGCTGTATCAGCAGTATGTCGCGGACGGCAAGGTGCTGGCAAAAAAAGTGTATTATCGCGACAGTGAGAAAAAGACCGTGGACGAATGGGCTGCCGATTTGCTGGAACGCTGCTTTCCCGGCATGCTGGACGGCGTGTATGTCGAGAACGCGTCTCTGGCCATCGCAATATTGAACGCCATGGCAACCGCAGAGCGAAGCGATTTTGAGATTTTTTCGGCTTCCGTCAACGACGAATTGCTCACGCGCATGCTGACCCATCCCGAGATCGTCGTCCACGCCGTCGGCGTCAATCCCATGTATGCCGGCACCGCTTCAATCGGTCAGGCGGGCAGTCTCCTGCAAAACGGTTACGCCGAATCCTTTGCGCTGTCCTCGGTGTTGTTCCAATCCGAAACATTGCGGGAAAACTGGGCCGCGTTGGTAAGGGAGCCGTAAGCAGGCGTGACCATCCGCTTCCAGCAAACCTGCGACAGCACGATCCATAACCAAAAGACGTTTCAAAACGGTCATGCTTTTGTTATACGCAAAACCTCCTGCCCTCCGGCGTTTTGCCGCATGGCGTCCTGTGCGCAAGATGGCTGCGCGTTTAGCGCGTTCCGAAAAATATGCTTTCTTCCTAAGCTGTACATTTTATGGTATATTTACAACAAAAGACAACGAGTACCCGATCCCGTATCATCATGCAGAGGAAATCGCTATGAAACCGTTCTTTGTTTCCATTCTTGTGTTTTTGGGGCTTTTTTTGGCAGGCTGCACCACGGTGCAAATCGGCGGTCAAGCCGTGCCAAAGGACGCCGTTTCGGTCGATCTTTCCGGACGTCACATTACTTCGACAGAAAAAATCGCGCTTCTCACCGAGCTGCGCAGCGTTGATTTGCGGGATAACCCGCTGGAGCTGGAGGATATCGACGCGCTGCGCGCCGCGCTTCCTGACTGCTTAATCCGCTGGAGCATTCCGCTCGACGGATACGCCTTTGATTCCAGCAGCAGCGCGATTCAGGATCCCGCATTCTCTGCCGCCAGCATTCCCATTCTTTCCAGATTCTCGAATTTAACAAGCGTCGATGCGACCGGCAGCACGGCGTATGCTGCGCTGCTGGAAGCGACGCAGCGCTATCCAGACTGTACGTTTCTCTGGCGTGTTCCCGTCGGCAAGCAAACGTTTATCAGCACAGAGGAGACGATAACGCTCTCCGACCCAGTGGATGCAGAAACGCTGGTCAACGCGTGCAGGGCGCTTCCCGCAGTAAAATCGATCGATGTTTCGGCGCTTTCCTTATCGCCCGATGAAATCAGTCAGCTTGTTGCCGCCTGTCCGGAGATTCGGTTCGTTGCCGCAATTCCAATCGGCAAAAAAACCTATGCGAGCACTGCCGACAGTTGGGATCTGACCGGCAGCACTCCTGTTTCCTTTGAAGCGCTCTCCGCCGCTCTGGCATGCTCCTCCGCCTTGAAAACGGTCGTTTGGGAGGACTGCCCCTTGCGCGACGCCGAGAAGCTTCGGCTCATCGCGGATTATCCTGACATATCGTTTCTCTGGCCAGTGCAGCTATTGCGCGATGTGACCGTAAGCAGCGATATTACGGATTTGATCCTTACCGGACATACCGTCAACGATCTGGATTCCCTTATCACAAAATTCAAGCTGCTTCCGAATCTGAATACGGTTGAAATGTGCAATTGCGGTCCCAGCGATGCGGAGATGGCCGCGTTTCGGTACAGGCTTCCCCATCTGAAGGTTGTTTGGATGGTTCGTGTCGGCGATTGGGAAATGCGAACTGATACCATCGCGTTCAGCATGGGAAACACCAGCGAGTTTCCCGGTGGCCGCTTTCTCGGACGGATCTACGCGCGCTACCGCAACTTCACCGACGAGACGATGATTCCGTTACAGTATTGTACCGACTTAATCGCGCTGGACGTTGGCCATTCCTACGGCTTGGACGACATTTCCATCGTGTACAAGCTGCCAAAGCTGCGGTATCTGGTTATCGGTCGTACTGCGGTTACGGATCTGACGCCGATCGGCAGCTTGTCAGACCTTGAATACCTGGAGGTTTTTTCCCTGCAAATAACGGACATTACGCCGCTGGCCAACTGTAAAAAATTGCAGTATTTGAACGTCAGCAACAACCGTTTTACCGATATTGAGACATTGGCGCAGCTTTCGGCGCTAAAGCGTCTCTGGATGATCGGATGCGGCACGGTACCGGATGCGGAGGTCGAAAAATTGCGCGCGATCCTGCCGGATTGCATCATCATGGAAAAGGGAAAACACCCGACCGACAAGCAATGGCGCGTCAAGAACGAAGGCTACATCAAAATGCAGGGACTTTTTAACCTTTTTGCAATACAAAAATAACCGGACTGCCGGGAATGCCCCCGTTGATCCGATTGCCTGATCGACAGATTCCAGCGCCGTAAAAAGCGCCATCCGATTCCTCGGATGGCGCTTTTCCTTGTTTGCTGTTTGCAGCCGTGCCTTAGTAGAGCTTGCGCTTTACGTAGGTGGTGTGCAGGATTTCGTGTGCCTTATGGCTGCCGGGCTTTTCCAGATAGGTGTCGTAGATCTCCTTGACCACGGGATTTTCGTGGCTCTTGCGGAGCGTCATTGCGGCGTCCTCACTGTACAGCGCCTTGGCGCGCTCGGCGCGAAGATCGGTGAAGTTGCGCACATAGCCGGGCTGATGGGGCTGACCGCCGCCGTTGACACAGCCGCCGGGGCAGGCCATGACTTCGATGAAGTGATAGTCCTTTTCACCGCTCTTGACCATGTCAAGCAGCTTCTTGGCGTTGACAAGACCGGAGGTCACGGCAACGCGCACCTTGGTGCCGTTGAGATCATACTCGGCTTCCTTGATATCCTCCACGCCGCGTACTTCTTTGAAGTCCGGGGAGGGCAGCTCTTTGCCGGTGACGATTTCCGCCACGGTGCGAAGCGCAGCTTCCATGACGCCGCCGGTTGCGCCGAAGATGTGACCCGCGCCCGATGCAATGCCGAAGATGGGATCAAACTCGCCATCCGGCAGATTCTCAAACATGATGCCTGCACGCTTAATCATGGAGGCCAGCTCGCGCGTCGTCAGGGACACGTCGATGTCCGGATAGCCGGACGCCGCCATATCGTCGCGGGTGATCTCAAACTTCTTTGCCGTACACGGCATGACGGAGACTACATAGATATCCTTCGGGTCGATCCCCTGCTTTTCGGCATAATAGGTTTTCACCAATGCGCCAAACATGCCCTGCGGCGACTTGCAGCTGGAGAGGTTGTCGATCATGTCGGGATAGTAATGCTCGCAGAATTTGATCCAGCCGGGCGAGCAGGAGGTAATCATGGGCAGCTTTCCGCCGTTTTGCAGGCGCTCGAGCAGCTCGGTTCCCTCCTCCATGATGGTCATGTCGGCCGCGGTATCCACGTCGAATACGCGGTCAAAGCCAAGACGCTTCAACGCGGTGGCAAGCTTGCCTTCGACGTTTGTGCCGATCGGCATGCCGAAGCATTCGCCAAGCTGTGCGCGCACGGAAGGCGCGGGAGCGACCACCACATGCTTGGTGGTATCCGCAAGCGCTGCCCAGACAAGATCGGTGTCGTCCCGCTCGGTCAAAGCACCGGTCGGGCAGACCGCGACACACTGACCGCAATTGACGCAGGCAGTCTCCGTCAGCGGCATGTCGAACGCGCAGGAAATGTGCGTGTCAAAGCCACGGTCGTTGGTGCCGATCACAGCGGTCTGCTGGTTCTTTTTGCAAACGGCGACGCAGCGGCGGCACAGGATGCACTTGGTATTATCCCGCAGGATGCGCGGGGAATCGTTGAGTCCGCCGTCCACGGGGACGAAGTTTTCTTTGCCCGCGCCGCAGGTGGGGCAGGTCTCGACGCCTTCGTCGAAAACCGCGCCGCAGACGAGACACCTGACCTTGCCCTTGCCCTTCCCCTCGGGGGCGGGCGCGCTGATGGGCGCGGTCACATACTTCTTTGCGTCAACGTCGTATTCCTGCGCGAGCTGCTGCAATTCGCAGTTGCCGCTGCGAACGCACGACAGGCACTCCATGCGATGGTTGGAGAGCATCAGCTCCAGCGTCATCTTTCTGGACTTGCGCAAGGCTGGCGTGTTGGTCTGCACCTCCATGCCCTCGCCGACCGGCTGAACACAGGCTGCCGCGTAAGCACGGGCGCCCTTGATCTCCACAACGCACATGCGGCATGCGCCGATCTGGTTGACGTCCTTGAGGTAGCACAGGGTGGGAATGCGGACGCCCGCTTCCTGTGCCGCTTCCAATACCGTATAATTCGCGGGAACCGATACTTCGATTCCGTTGATCTTCATCGTAACTTTATCCATAGCAGCCTCCCCTTACTTCTTTACAATGGCCTTGAACTTGCAGTTGTCCATGCAAGCGCCGCACTTGATACACTTGGTCTTGTCGATCACATGCGGCTGTTTGACCGTGCCGGTGATCGCGTTCACGGGGCAGTTGCGGGCGCACAGCGTGCAGCCCTTGCACTTTTCCGCATCGATCTCAAACGACAGGAGCTTCTTGCACACGCCTGCCGGGCAGCGCTTTTCGACCACGTGCGCTTCATACTCGTCGCGGAAATAGCGCAGCGTCGAAAGCACGGGGTTGGGCGCGGTCTGGCCCAAAGCGCAGAGCGAGTTTGCCTTGATGTGGTAGCACAGCTCCTCCATCTTGTCCAGATCTTCGAGCGTCGCCTTGCCTTCGGTGATCTTGTTGAGCATCTCGAGCAGGCGTCTTGTGCCGATGCGGCACGGCGTGCACTTGCCGCAGCTC
>CAZWUK010000026.1:14861-26224 GCA_964636685.1 uncultured Oscillospiraceae bacterium | reverse complement strand
TCCAGAAAAAAAGAATCCCGCAGGATTCTTTTTTTTTGTATGCTGATTTGTGGCAGCCCCACATGGTAATGATGTCAAAGAATAACCCGGCGCTTCAGCTTTCGCGAAAACGTCTGTGGCCAGCTTTTTACAGTCGCCGGACGCTTGCGGTCTGCCGGCCCTGTTTCCGTGTTTTTCACCTTGTCCCGTGCAGCAGTTTTCACGCTAGGGAAAGCATCGCTTAGTCTTTACAGGGCTTGTCCTTTCTCAAGGTTTCTCCGTGCGTCCGCGCTATATTCAAGAACCGCGCCGACAAGATTGCAGTCCGCAAGCTTTGTGCAGCCGCCGCAGGTGGCAACGCCTTTTTTCATGGCGCACTTGCGTATTTGGCACAGGCTTTCACAGTAGGGTGTTTTTACGCCGTCCACACGGCAGCCCATGCAGTGAATCATCTCCGGCGTGATGGGTGCGTGATTCATCTCCGCCCAAAGCTTTGCCGTCCTTTCCCGCAGAGCATCGTCGTTGTGGATGGTGGCAAGATAGGCGTCGCATTGTTCGCAGTCCAGCCCACAGTAAGCAATTCTTTTTTCCATACGCTCTCTCCTTGGTATTTCGTTTTTATCGTCTGCCCAGCCAGCGCTTGACAGCGTCAAATTTTAATTTTTACTCCGCTTTTCTTATTTGAACCTTTCCGAGCACAAGGCTGCCGCTGTTCGCCTTATACAAATCACTATAACATTGAGCACTGCTGCGAAAGCCGATCCGGCAGGCAGCCCCATCGTTGACACATCGTCCCAGCCTACGCCGATCCGTATTCAAAAAGTGCTGAGAAACCCTCTTTCCCAATTATAGGTGATGTGGTATAGTACTGCCAAGAAAATATATGGCAGTCTAAATTCGCGGGGCTGGATGGATTTCCCTGCGCTGTATCACCGCTTTACGACAACCGACAAATCAATCTTTACCGTTCGGATAACTGCAATGTGTCTATTAAAAAGAGCGTTTGAAAGGAGTTTCATCGTGAAGAAAATAACCGCATTGTTATCCTCGCTGGTTATGCTGCTTTCCCTCACCGCCTGTGGCGCGTCCGAAAAGGGAATCGAGGGAAGCGCGCCGACACAGGAACCAATCGTGTTTGCCGACCCTGCGCTGGAGTCGATGATATGCGGCGCGCTAGGCAAGCCCATGGGCAGTATCACACAGGCGGAAGCGGAGGCCGTGACAAGGCTGGATCTCAGCTTTGACTGGCAGCGCTATCTTTCTGAAGAAATGCAAATAACGGATATCCATGGTCTTGAGTATTTTACGAGCCTGGAAAGCCTTGATCTATCCTATCATGCAATCACCGATATTTCTCCGCTTGCGGGGTTGAATCAGCTCACGCTCCTGGCGCTTTCCGAAAACCCGATCGCCGATGTCACGCCGCTCGCCGGCCTAAAGAATTTAAAAGCACTTGTGCTGACCGGTTGCGCTGCACAGGACTATTCCGCGCTTTCAAACCTCACCGCTCTTGAATGTCTCTGGCTCAACAATTCGGCTATAGCCGACCTCATGCCGCTCGCTGCTCTCACAAGTCTCAAGCGGCTGTATCTTAGCGGCTGCCAGGTGCGCTATGCTCCCTTGACGGAGATCTATCAAAATCTGGAGGCTCGGGATTTTACCATAGCGGCAACGCTTGCCGAATTCGGGTTCCATATGGATGGAGCGCAGGCGATATATGACGGCGAGCAGGTTTCTGTTCGTATAAACCATACTGAATGGGGTTATCCCGGGGAAGACTGGATACAAAACTGTGTCCGCACCGTCTTCGGGCAGAACGGTTATAAGGTCGATATCGGGTATTACCCGGAACACGACGCCTATGTCATTCAGGCAAACAAGGACGGTGCTTTTGTGCTGAACTATCTGTACTTTGTTGCCGACGGCAGTTTTAGCGTTGACAATGAGAGCCGGTCGAGCGCCGAGGCGCACGTTCGCGCCATATTCCCCGACGTCGCAGACAAGGATCTGCTGCTTGAACCCGTCCGTTTCCACATCGCCGCCCTTGCAGACGCCTTTGACATGACCGCGGCAGAGCTGTACGAGCTGCCGTACGCACCGCAGACGCCTGCCGGCACGGACGGGGGCGCGGACGGTGAAACCCCGTTTGCCAAGTTGGGCTTCAGCTTTGACGAGGCTGCCGTGTGCTGCGTATATGAGGAACGTGACCCGCACTACGCATCCGTGGCGATACATCGGCCAGAGTGGGGCGCGTTTAACGGCGACTGGAACATCGAGTTTATCGATACCGATGTGAACGGATACGGTCTCCGTATCACCTATCACGAGAGCGAGGGGAAATATCACATATCGCTGGAAAAGGGAGGCGAAAACTGCTCTTATCTTTTCTATCCCGCCACGGATGAAAAGGGCGGAGAGGAGCCCGATTTGGATACGACGCATAGGATGTTCAACAACGCTTTTGGTACAAAGGAAAAAGAATTGTATTATGTACCGCTTGAATACTTCCGGCAGTTCGTGCAAACGCGCTTCGGCATGAGTATAGACGAGCTTTACGCGCTGCAGCGTGATTGATCCCCAAATCGAAGGGCCTTTGAGAACCCTGCCATCCGGCATTTTCGCGGGTAAAGCTTTGTGATCTTCCCCGCCGGAAACGAGGCTGACCGCGACGTGATGCAGGCGGTATTATCCGGCGCGCTTGACGAAGCCGAGCTGGACGCGCGCCTTGATGAGCTGCTGGATGCGACGTTTGCCGTGCAAAGCGGCGTCGGCCACGCCGCCCCGGTTGACTTTGCCGCACATCACGCGCTTGCAAGGCGGGCAGCCGCCGAGTCGATCGTGCTCCTCAAAAACGAAGCGCAGATATTGCCGCTTGCGGCCGGCACGCGCGTTGCCGTAATCGGCGACTTTGCCAAAACGCCGCGTTATCAGGGCGCCGGCAGTTCGCTCGTCAACCCGACGCGGTTGAATGACTATCATGAGCTGGAAACGGCCGGTCTGTCCATCGTCGGCTATGCGCAGGGCTTCCGGCGCTACGGCGGCGGCAGCGACCGTCTTGTACGCAAGGCATGCGCGCTCGCGCAACAGGCGGACGTTGTGCTGCTGTATCTGGGTCTGGATGAATACTCCGAGGCGGAGGGTGTGGATCGAACGCACATGCGTATACCGGAGAATCAATTGGCGCTGCTGTCCGCGCTTCACAAGACCAATCCGCGCATCGTCGCGCTCCTTTCCTGCGGCTCTCCTGTCGAAATGGACTGGGAAACGCAGACAAAAGCGATCCTGCATTGCAACCTGGGCGGTCAAGCCATCGCAGGCGCCGCTGCGGACGTGCTGACCGGACGGATCAATCCCTCCGGCAAGCTCGCGGAATCCTATCCGTTCCGCTATGAGGATACGCCTGCCTGCGGCGTGTTTCCCGGCGGTCCGATTACCACAGAATACCGCGAGGGGCTGTACGTCGGCTACCGCTACTATCTGTCGGCAAACGTCCCCGTCCGCTATCCCTTTGGCTTTGGGCTTTCGTATACCGCCTTCGCACTATCGGATCTTTCCTTTGCGGACGGGAAAGCGTCGCTCACGATAACCAACACCGGTGAACGTGCGGGCGCGGAGGTTGTGCAGCTTTACGTTGCATCAAAGACGGCTGGCATATACCGTCCCAAGCGTACGCTTGCCGGCTTTGAAAAACTGCAGCTGCAAGCAGGCGAGTCCAAACGCGTCGTCATCCCGACGCCGGAACGGGCGTTCCAATATTGGGATACGAGCGCGCACGGTTGGCGTACGCAGGCGGGCAGCTATGTGCTCTATGCCGGCACCTCCTGTACGGATACGCCGCTTTCTACCGTTGTCGCGCTGGATGGGGCGGCGCCGGAGCGTTGTCCCGCCCAACTCGCCGCCTATGAAAGGGCGGATGTAAAGCATATCACAGACGAAGCGTTCTCTGCGCTGCTTGGGCATGAAATACCCGCGCGCACGCTCGATCTTTCGCGTCCGCTCACCATGAACGATACAGTGGGCGCCGGCATGCTGCGAAAAGGGTTCCCGCGTTTTCTCTGCGGCTTTATACGCCTTGCGCGGCGAGTCTGCCAGTTACTCGGCAAGCGCAACGAAGCGCTGTATATCGGCGTTGCCCTGCAAATGCCGTATCGCTCGCTGTGGCGCGGCACGAACGGCGCCTTTTCCCGCGAAATGCTGGAAGGCTTTTTGATGATGCTAAACGGTCGTTTTTTCCGAGGGCTTGGACGGGTCGTCACGGGCAGCCGGCATAAAAAATCGCTTCATAAGCCCATGTATGACCAATATGACCAAAAAGAGGCGGGCGCATGAGCGTGCGCTGGCAACAATTTCGCGAAAAGCTGCAGGCAACGCGCTTTGTCCAGTGGGCAGTACGCTTTAAACGGGAGCATCTTACGCTCTGGCAGCTGCTGTTGTTCAATCTCCTGTCGCTATGCGCGACGCTCACCGATCTTGCGGTGTTTTCGCTTTTGGATTACTGGCTGTTGACGCCATGGAAAACGATCAGCGTGAAATGGTGGCTCATCGATTACACTCCCGCTTCCGGCGGGCTTGCAGCGCTCATCGCCACAGCCTGCGCCTATTTGTGCGCGCAAGCCGTCAATTTTTTCGTGCAGCGAAAGGGCACGTTTCAGGCAAACAACAACGCAGCTGCAAGCGGCGCTCTATATTTTGTGATGATCGTGTTTATCTGGTTTTTCCAGATATGGTTCTCCGCCGTACTCCTCGGCTGGTTTCTGCCCCTTCTGGGTCAGTACTGGGGCGGGCTCTCGATGCGGCTTGTCAACAGTCTGGTTTCCCTCATCATCCAGTTTCCGTTGAATAAATATGTCATTATGCGAAAACGCAATCTTGGGGAGAAGCGCTGCCGCCAGCCTTGAAACACGCTTCCTTTACGGCAAGCTTTCCCGAAGCATGCGCGCTTCTCCGTTCTTGCAGGTTGTTGCGTTGCCGCCTTCCCCCGCAAGCCTTCGAAGCGCCATGCTTCTCTTTTTTCCAAAGCCCCGTATTCCGTACAAAACCTTTCTTTAAGCGGAGCTCCTATCGAGCCGGATATTCGCCCTCCGCCGCTTTATGCTGGAACACAATCGTTACCTTTATTGCGCGGATCGCAAAATAATGCTTGCATTTTATCTCTACATAGAGCATAATAGGACTAGATAGAGATAAAGGAGGCGCCGGGTGGCAAAGACTGCGTTAAAAATCATCATCGGGCTGCATCGTGCAGTCAACTACATCGACCGTCAGTCCGCACGGATAGTTGCCGAATACGACCTGACCATGGGGCAGTTTGCCGTGCTGGAGGCGCTTTACCATAAGGGCGACCTATCGGTAGGGCAGGTGCAAGAAAAGATCCTCAGCACCAGCGGAACCATCCCGCTCATTGTCAACAATTTGGAAAAGCGGGGCTTGCTTACGCGAATGGCAGATCCGGCAGACCGGCGGCGCTGTATCCTGCATATCACATCGGCGGGCAGTGCGCTTCTTGCGGAGGTTTATCCCAAGAACGAGGCAAAGCTCATGGAGCTGATGGCGTATTGGCAACCGGAGGAACAAGAACAACTGGCACAATTACTAAAGAAATTTGGAGATGAAGTACATGGAAAGAACAATTAGAACACAGACAAAGGGCAAGCCCACGCAGGACGGAGCCGGTGTACATCTGATCCGGGTGCTGGGTCACAACACCGTGGGAGACTATGATCCCATTTTAATGCTCGATTCCTTTGACAGCACCCACCCGGAGGATTATACCGCGGGGTTCCCCCTCCATCCGCACCGGGGAATCGAGACGATCAGCTATGTGTGCCAAGGCGGGATGATTCATCGGGACAGCTTGGGAAACGAGGACGCCATTGCCGACGGCGAGGTGCAATGGATGACGGCAGGCTCCGGCATCCTGCATGAAGAAAGACTGCCCGCGGCGCCGAGGATGCTGGGCGTGCAGCTTTGGCTGAACCTGCCCGCAAAGGATAAAATGGTTTCGCCCGCGTACCACAGCGTTAAAAACGCGGAGATTGCGGAAATCCCGTTTGACGGCGGTCTGCTGCGCTTATTGGCGGGACGTTATGGCGACCATCAGGGATATCAAGGTCATTATCTGCCCCTGGATTATTACGATGTGCATCTTGCGGCAAACGCCGCGCTGACCATCGAAACGGAACGGGATCGCGCCGTCATGGTATTCTCGCTCTTAGGCGAGCCGCTGATCGGCGGACGGCAAATCTCGGAGAAAACGGCGGCAGCGCTGACCGAGGGCGACCGGGTGGAGCTCAGAAGCGGCGACAAGCCGGCGCAGGTGCTCTTCATCAGCGCGCGGGCGTTGGGAGAGCCCGTTGCCTGGGGCGGCCCCATCGTCATGAACACGCGCGAAGCGTTGAACCGCGCCTTTGACGAGCTGGATGCGGGTACGTTTTTGAAAAGCAAAATGGCCTATCAGGAGCAGTAAGGAGAGTATTTCATGAGTATTGTCGCATCGCTTGCCAAACGCAGGAGTTATTATCAAATCACCAAGCATCTGCCGGTTTCAGAGGCGGCGGTCATTGCGCGCGTCCGGGAGCTGACCGAACTGACGCCGGACGCGTTCAATATGAAAAGCTCCCGCCTGGCGATTGCTTTGGGAGAAAAGCAAGACGCCCTATGGAACGCCATACACGCGGCCTTTGGCGGCAAGGTGTCCCGCGAGAAAATCAACACGTTCCAATCCGGAGCGGGAACCATCCTCTATTTTTATGACCGGTCGGTGGTGGAGGCGCTTCAGCAGCGCTTCCCAACCTATGCCGAAAATTTCCCCGGCTGGGCTTTGCAGGCGAGCGGCATGCTGCAAATCAGCGTTTGGAGCGGGCTGCGGGAGCTGGGCGTCGGAGCGTCCCTGCAGCACTATAACCCGGTCGTCGATGAAGCGGTTCGTTCCCTGTTCGGCCTGCCGGAAAGCTATGTGCTGGTGGCCGAGATGCCCTTTGGCGGAATCGCCGCAGAACCCGCTCCAAAGGAAAAGGAAGACGTCGATCTGCGTGTGAGCGTTTATCGCTGAGACTTCCGGACGCGCGCTTTTACTGTGCGGCGCAGTCGCGTTTTACTTTACAGGCAGTATGCTGCAAGACCCGTGCCGTGCCTATGGACTATCTCCGTAGACGCAGCGCGGGTTTTGTCTGTCCGTCTGTCTCCGCTTGCTGCGAACGCAGGCGCCGGAGCGCGCCCAAATGGACTTTTCACACACGATAATGCTATAATAGCTTTACAGTGCTAGCCCATCGGATGCTGCAAGCAGGAGGAACGGCGCTATGCAAAAGCTGAACGGACGTGAAAAGCGGATCCTCGCCGCTTTGCTTTTGCTGATCCTGATTGCCATGGCCTGCCGCCATCTCCCTATCCGAAGCAGCGCTTTGCGCCTGGTGCCGGGCGCCCTTCGCGTGAGCATCTACATCGGCATCGTAACGGCGTGGGCTTTCTCAATCCGGCAGCGCATCCTTTCCGCCAAGGTGAAAAAATATTTGCTGTGCAGCGCGGCGCTGATGATTTTTTGGTTGATTTTGCGCACGGTTAAGTACAATATTCCAAACAGCTTTGCCGCGCTCAATCGCTATTGCTGGTACGGCTACTATATCCCGTTGCTAATCATTCCGCTGCTGGGTGTTTTCGCCGCCGTCTGCATCAACCGGGCGGAGGATTATACGCCGCCCCAATGGATGAAGCTATTGTGCATACCAACGCTTCTCGCGGTCGGCGTGGTCGTCACCAACGATCTGCACCAGACCGTGTTTGTGTTTCCAAACGGCGTTTTGAACTGCGGGAACGATTACGGCTACGGGCCCCTGTATTTTGCCGTCGTGCTGCTGATTGCTGCCGAAGTGACGGCGTTTATCGGTCTTTTGTGGAAGGAAAGCCGGCTTCCCGGCAGGCACAGGCGTTTGCTGCTGCCGCTGCTGCCGCCGTTTCTCGGCTTGCTTTACACCGCGGCATATATCATGCAGCTTTCCGTTGTCCGGCAGATCGCCAGCGACATCACCGCTACCTTTTGCGTTATCATGATTTTTACCTATGAGGCTTGCATCCGCATGAGACTCATACCCTCCAACACACGCTATGACGAGCTGTTTGGCGCGTCCACCATCGCCGCGCAGATCACGGACGAACGCTATCGGGTTCTCTTTGCCTCCGACACGGATATGCGCATTGGCGCAGACGTCCTGCGGCAGACAGAACGCGCGCCGGTGATGCTTCCAGGAAACATCCGGCTTTCCGGCGCGCCCATTGCGGGCGGTCACGTAGTTTGGCAGGAGGATATGACGGAGCTTATCACAGTGCTCGACAATCTGCGGGACGTCAAGGAATGCCTGGAGGACGGCAACGACCTGCTTCGGGAAGAAAACAAGCTGAAAACCCGCGAAGCGCTCATCGCCGTGCAGGGCAGGCTCTATGACCTGATACAGCGGGATACCGAGCAGCAGATCACGCTTCTTTCCAAACTGACAGACGCGTTCGAACAGGCGGAGAGCGAGGACGCGCGCAAGAAAATCCTGAAGAAAATGATCGTTGTCGGAGCATATATCAAGCGGCGCAGCAATCTGATCCTCTCCGGCGACCGGACGCCCTTTCTCAGCAAAAGCGAGGTTGCGCTGACATTTGAAGAATCGTTGTCCAATCTGGAGCTGTACGGCGTTGACTGCGCGATCCGCATAGACACGCGGGAACCGCTTCCCGCAAGCCACGTCGCGGCGATGTATGATTTGTTTGAAAAGGTCGCAGAGGGCTTCGACATGAGCGCGCTTACCGCCGTCATCGAAAGCGACGGCGACACGGATCGCATCACGCTGAACACCGATTCCGCCGCCGACATTGCTACGCTGGCGTCTGCTGCCGTTACGGTGCTTCGGGATGAGGACGGCGAGTGGCAGATCACAGGCTGTCTGCGTCGCGGAGGTGAAGCGCTGTGAAGAGAACGACACGGAATTCCATCAAGGAATCCTTTGACAATTTACCAAGCGGTATATGCTTTTTCGACTATAACGGCATCGCGGTGCTGTGTAACCGGCAAATGCGCCGTCTCGTGTTCTACCTCACGGGAACGGATCTGCAAAGCCTGTCCGACGTGCAGCGCATCCTGGACGGAGCCGTACAAAACGCAAGGCAAGAGCAAGGGCTGTTGCTCCTGCAAAACGGGAGCGCATGGCGCTTTTCCAGCACGCCCGTCACCTGCGCCGCAGGGGATGTCTACACGCAGGTCATTGCATCCGATGTAACCGAGCTTTATCAGAGAATGGACGAGCTTGAACGCGACAATTGCCGTCTGGAGGAGATCGGTGCGCGTATGCGGCGTTTTTCTTCCAACATTGTCGCCCTCACGCGGGAAGAAGAGATTTTGGCAATGAAGATGCGGCTGCACGACGACATGGGCAGAAGCATCATCGCAACGCGGCGTCTGCTGAAGCAGGGCGCGTCGTCCGGCGAATTTGATCTGTCCGTCTGGAAGGGCGCCATCCAAATGCTCAAGCACGGCAACGACGCCGGAGAGGACGGCGATTCGCTCGCCATCCTCAGAAAAGCCGCCGGGGATATCGGCGTAACGATCTATTTGGACGGGACGTTCCCAAAAGACGCCGCAGTCTCGGCGCTGTTGATCGCCGCCATACGCGAATGTACGACGAATGCGGCGCGTCACGCGGACGCAACAGCGCTCTATGTAAAGCTTCGCTGCCGCGACGGCTTTGTGGCGGCGGCAATCACAAACAACGGCGCGCTCCCGCGGGGAAACACGGTGGAGGGCGGCGGGCTGACCTCGCTTCGCGCCAAGATTGAAAGGAGCGGTGGCAGTATGGCGATCAACCGTCTGCCGGCGTTTGAGCTGAACGTATCCATACCGTCGGCAGAGGAGGCGGCGCCGTGATAAACGTATTGATCGTCGAGGACCAGCGCATGATGCGCGAAACCATGGAAAATTATATCCGTCAAAGCGCGGAGTACCGTCTTTGCATGTCCATTGCAGCAGCGGGGTTTGCGGATGTATGCTGTGAGCAGCATGCTATCGATCTCGTATTGATGGACGTCTGCACAGCCAATGACGAAAGCGGCTTTACGGCCACGGAAAAAATAAAGACACGCTTCCCAAAAATCAAAGTCATCATAGTGACCTCCATGCTGGACTACGATTATATCGCCCGCGCCCGGTCGGCAGGCGCCGACAGCCTATGGTTCAAGGACGTCGGCGAAACCGAGCTGATGAGCATTGTTCGCCGTACCGTCAACGGCGAGTCGGTTTATCCCGACAAAATGCCGGAGGTTCGATTGGGCAACGCCACAAGCTACGAATTCTCCGAGGCGGAGGTTCGCGTTCTGCGCTTGCTGGTGGAGGGCATGACCTATAAGCAGATGGCCAACCAGCTTGGCGTGACCGTCGATACCGTAAAGGCGCATATCAGCAGCATGCTGTCGAAAACAGGCTTTACCTCCAAAACAAAGCTGGCGGCCGTCGTCATGAGCAAAAAGCTGATCGTCAATGGCTTCTAAGGAGAATTGAACCGTGCATCCATGATCGTCTGTGCCCGTTTGAGGGCGCGGGCGATTTTTGCGTTGTACAAATTCCGTGTGATTACCCATTTGGGTAATGCGTTCTTTTCCAATTCCTGTAAAATGATTAATAGAGAATGCGTTGGGACAATTCTACACGAAACCATATCCTATCGGTTTATGAAAGCGTGGTGCGACTATGCGGCGAATTATCATCGATATGCAAAACTATTTGTTTGCCGATGCAATTGCAAAGGCCCTGCAGCGTGAGGATTCCGATTTTGAAGTTTACATGGCGGAGGATCCCGATAAGACCGTTGAGCTGTGCCGCATGTCCGCGCCGTACGCCTTGCTGATGGAGATAACAAGACGCGCGCCGCGGCGGCTTTCGGAACGGATGAATATCCGAGCTGCGGTCAAAGCGTTCTCTCCCAGCTGCAAAATGGTATGGATTGTAGACGAAAACGCGGACGGAGAGCTGGCGCGGGAGGTAAAGCAGGCAAAAAAGGATGGCCTGATCGATCAGTTCATATACGGCTCCATCTCCGCAGCTTATCTGACGGCGCTTGTAGACGCGCTGTGATTCCGTCCATGGGATAGCTTCCGCGCAAGCGGTTTTGCCGGATTACCGACGCCTTACACGATATACGAACATAAAACGAGGAGGAAAGACGATGGCATTTTGCACAAACTGTGGCACGCAGGTGCCCGACGGAACAAAGTTTTGTCCTGGCTGCGGACAGAAGCTGGCAGTCAAAGCGTCTGCGGCGGACGTGCGGCAGGCAGACGCGGATCAAGCGGCGCAAAGCCCCGATTCCGCTCCACAGCAAAGCTATACCCCGCCTGTGCAGCAGAGCTAT
>CAZWUK010000026.1:0-14761 GCA_964636685.1 uncultured Oscillospiraceae bacterium | reverse complement strand
GCTATTCGACGCAGCCCGGCTATGCGTCCGCATCCAACGCGCCCAAGCAAAAAAAACCGTTGCATAAAAAGACGCTGCTTCTCATCGGCGGCGCGGCGCTGCTCGTTATCATCGCCGTGATTCTTATCATTGTACTCGGCGGCAAGGGGAAGAACGCAATCGCCAACGACCCAAACCTGGGCGTCTACAATGCAAAAACCGCCTCCATGTTGGGCATGGACATGAACGTCACGGATTTGTTCCAGAACGGCTTTTCCATTGAACTCAAGGCAAACGGAAAATGCGTCATCAATGCCGACGGCACAAAAGGCGGCGGAAAATGGACGCTTGCGGGCGACGCTTTCCATGTGGAGGGCGGCGGGCTCGATTGCAGCGGCACGCTCCAAGCCGGAATCCTGACGCTGGAAAACGTCCTTGGAACGGGTATTGCGCTGGGCTTTGAGAAGGAGGGCGGCTACACCGCTCCCGCCGCCGGCTCCGATGTGCTTACGCCGCTGCAGCAGCAGTGGAACGGCACCTGGTTTGGCTGTTTGTATGTCAGCGAATCAACCGGCGATTATGCGGCGATTCCCAGCGACTTTTATGATGTCTATATGACGGTGAACGTGGATGGTCAGGGTCGCGGCTCGCTCGGTGTGTATTTGGACGGTGCAAAGGCCGCTTTTGCAATCGCAGACTGTCAGGCAAAGGAAACGGGACTGTATGCCACGGGCGGCACGCTCGCCGGCGGCGTGCGCGTCAACACGGACAACTGGACGCTCCTTCCAATGCCGGATTATCCCGACCAATACACGATGAACGATGCGATTGGAGACGGGGACAGCCTGTTTCACTTCTCGCTGTTCATGAAAAAATGGGGCGGCAGCTGGCAGGCGGAAATCGACAGCGGTCTTGCCATTACGCCTCCGTCCGTAGCATGGTATGAAACCGCTATCGCCAGCGGGGAGCAGCCTCCCACAAGCGGCGGCGGCGCATCAAGCGACGGTGCGGCGTCCACGCAGAGCGGCAGTCCGACCGGCGGCGATTACGCGTTTGCAGGCCCGACCGCGACATATGACTGTGGAACCGACGGCAGGCTGCTGTTTACGTATCCGACGGATGAATTCACCTTTGACAATTACTGGGAAAAGCTGGAAACCTTGGACGAATCTCTCAGCATTTCCTTCATGCTCGATTGGAACGAGGGCGAGATTCAGGCAGATCTTGACCGCTTTAACAGCTTTTCCGATTTCGACGGCTTCTCTTTGGAAAAGCTGACGGTCGCCGGCTATGAAGCAACCCGCATGACTTACAGCGACAGCCTCGGCTATACCGTTGAGACGTTGATCGATTTCGGCACAAGCGTGGGCGAATATCGGGGCGTACGGGTCATCGTGATATCCTATAACAGCTTTGACGAGTGTACCTCGGCCGTGGTGGAAGCAATCATCGCGTCCATCCAAGCAAAATAGAAGCGAAGGAGCAAGAGATGAAAAAGATACTGGCAATCCTGGTGGCACTGACTATGGCAATCTCTTTTGCGGCCTGCGGCAAGCAGGCGGCGGATGTAACCGGGAAATATACGGCAGTCAGCGCGACCTGCGGCGGCGAGGATGGAACCGAACGCCTTGCCGGCGAATATATCGAGCTGAAAAAGGACGGCAAGGGCACCTACTACTCCGGCTATGAATTCGATCTTGCTTGGAAGCTGGACGGCGAAGTCTTCACGGGGACGGTATCCTTCATGGGGCTGGAGGATTCCTGCAACGGTACGCTCAAGGACGGCGTTCTGTCCGTTGCCTATGGCGATTGGACATATGTCATGGTCAAGGAGGGCGTAGATGCGCCTGCCGGCGCGGCCGCCGACGCGGGAAGCAAGCTTTCCGGTTCCTATCTTCCCTCCGGAATCCTGATAAACGAGCAGCGGCTCAGCTACGACGACATGGTTTCCATCGATATGGTAGACGGCACTTACCTGCTGCTGAACGCTGACGGTACCGGCGAACTGGGTCTTGCAGGCGAAACGCCGGACAGCATGGCCTTCGACGAATCCACGGGCATTATCACCTTTGACACCGGGGAAACACTCCCCTTCACGGTTGACGGCGATACGATCACCGTGGATTACTCCGGCATGACGGAGCAGGGCATGATCCTGTATTTTACAAGAGAGGGCGGCGAGCCTGCCGCCGCGGGCGGTGTTGCGGATTCCATGGCGGATGCCTTCAACATCGGGTCGTTTGCTTCGCCTACCACAGAGATAGCGATACCAAGCAACTGGTACGGCACGGTTCGCCTCTACGATTTTGCAGACACAGGATCGGAGGAGCAGGTCGCGGACGTATGGGCTTTCTTTGATAATTATCAAGGGAAACCGTACTTTGAAATCTGGGAAAAGCCGCTGGACGAAATTACCAGCGACGAAAGCCCGCTTCTTTCCATGTATGTCGTCGAGGATGGCCAATGGCTCATCCCAGATATCGGAAGCGACGATGCGTGGATCATTGACACCTATCTTACCGAAGCCGACGCGGCGGCTTACACGGTCAAGCTTCAAAACGGTGCGCTCAATATCATTGTACCGTACACTGGCTCGAGCGGAAGCTGCACCTGTCAGTTCTTCCTGCGTGGGGATGGCGCGCCGTGGGACGAGGCCAACGACCCCCTGCCGCCAAGCTATGATGCCTACAAGGCAGGCCTTGCGTCGGCAGACGCCGCTTCCTGACAAAAAGCGGTTATCCTGTCGAAAAAGCAAAGGTGTTTTGATAATTTCGGCCATCCGTTTCGGCGGATGGCTTTGTTTTACCTTGGAAGGATCGTCCCGCGTCTAATCCGACGTTTGACAGCATTCTTTGCATTCTTTATAATTTCCCTATCAACAGGGCAGCGGCGGTTTGCCGCTCCCCAAAGAGGAAGCATGGAATGAACGAACCCGTCTTACTTCAAACGATCGCCAGAATCCGCAGCGATTTTACCACAAAATTCGGGATACCGCGTCAGAGCGGTCTTGTTCCGGCACAAAAAGCAACGATTGTGTTCGAGCCGGCCTTTCGTGATGCAAACGCGCTGCGCGGTCTTGACGGCTACGATTATCTCTGGCTGATCTGGGGTTTTTCGGAAAACCGCCGCGCCGAATGGTCGCCAATGGTCAAACCGCCGCGGCTCGGCGGAAAAACGCGCATGGGCGTATTTGCAACACGCTCCCCGTTTCGACCCAATCCGCTCGGGCTATCCTCGGTGCGCCTCGACGGTATGGAATCGATCCCCGGGCAGGGCACGGTGCTGCACATCTCGGGCGCCGATCTGATGGACGGCACCCCGATTTATGACATCAAGCCCTATCTTTCCTTCACCGACAGCCATGCGGACGCAAAGAACGGCTTTGCCGGGGAGCATCTTGACGCCGCGCTTTCGGTGGTCTTTCCGGAACAATGGAAAGCGCTGATCCCGGAAGAAAAGCAGGCGGCGCTGATCGCTTCGCTTTGTCAAGACCCGCGCCCCGCCTATCAAGATGATCCGGCGGCGGTCTACGCGCTGGAATACGCTGGGTTTGACGTTCGCTTTTCCGTCGCAGCGGGAATCCTGACCGTATATGAGATTCTGCCGCTGTCCCCGAAAAACGGGCAAAAGCCGACCCGGATCAAATAGCCGCCCACAGGCGAGTAATGCAAGGTCAGGAGCGATCATCGTGAAATACAATACCCAAATCTCCGTCCGCTGGCTGTTTGTTCAGCGCGCCGTCGGCTTCCTGCTGTTCCTGATCGCCGCTGGCTGGCGCATCACCGACAGCGGTGCCATCTTCTTCTCGATCTATGGGATCTCGACGGTTCTATTCTGTTTGCTGCTCAATCTGCGCTCCCCCGATGCACCGGACAGCAGGGAAGCAGCATCTCCAACGCGCGGCGGCAAGATCCTTGACCGTATCGGATGGGTTCTTGGCACGTTTGTAATTCACACGGTTGCAGGTATCGTGTCCGTATCGCTCCCCTGCTCCACGGCTCTTTTATGGCTCGGTGGGATGGTGTACGGTATATCGTCGCTATTGATCCTCTATGCCATTTTTCAAAACCCCGCGCTTGCGCTGCTCTCCCCGTTTTCGATGGGAAAAACGCCGCTTGACGGCGAGCAAGTACCGTCGCGAAACGCCATCGACGCGGGCATTTTGCTTTGGTGCGCCGCAGAGAGCATGCTCTTTCCGCACATTGCCGTCATTTCTTTCGCAGTTGCAATCGCCGTACTGACCGTCGCGCAGCGCTTGTGTGACAAACGCCATCGTCCCATGTAACGGATAGAATACACCGCCTTTTTTTGCGTTCACGCAACGCGGCTTTTTTTATTTGCATAAAAGGCCTGAAAATATCACATTTCCTGCGCATTGTCGCATTGCTTTTGGTGAAATACTTTTCTACAATAGAAGAAATGCCTTTGGGAGGATTTGCCATGTCCGGCTTTTTGACCTGTAAAGATGTCAGTAAATATTACAAAGCGGGGGATCACACGATCGCCGCCGCAGATCATATCAACCTTACCATTGAGAAGGGTGAATTCTGCGTGGTCGTAGGCCCCTCGGGCGCCGGAAAGACCACGCTTTTGAATATTCTCGGCGGCATGGATGTGTGCGACGAGGGCGAGGTCATGCTCGACGGCGCCGTTATCAGCGCCTACAGCAAAAAACAGCTCACCCAGTACCGCCGCTATGACGTCGGGTTTGTTTTTCAGTTCTACAATCTGGTGCAAAATCTGACCGCGCTGGAAAACGTGGAGCTTGCCAGCGAAATCTGCCGCGAACCGCTCGATGCAAAAAAGACCATCGAACAGGTCGGTCTTGCAGACCGACTCAACAACTTTCCGGCACAGCTTTCCGGAGGAGAGCAGCAGCGCGTCTCCATTGCGCGCGCACTGGCAAAAAACCCCAAGATCCTGCTCTGCGACGAACCCACCGGCGCGCTAGACTATGCCACGGGAAAGACCATTCTGCAGCTTTTGCAGGACACCTGCCGCAACACCGGGCGAACCGTGATCGTCATCACCCATAATCAGGCGCTCACCGCCATGGCGGATCGGGTGATTCACGTACGCAACGGACAGGTCACAAAAATGGAGCGCAACGCGCACCCCACCCCCATAGAAAGGATCGAATGGTAAGTTGAAGCGGACTTATAGCAAGCTCCTTTTGCGGGGTGTGCGTGCCAGCATGACACGTTTCTTTTCCATACTGGGCATCGTTGCCATCGGTACCGGCTTTCTGGCGGGACTGCTTGCCACAACGCCCGATATGCGTGATACCGCCGACCGGTATTATGACCAAAACCAGATCATGGACGTGGACGTCAAGGGCACGCTCGGCTTGACGGACGACGATGTGGCCGCGCTGCTTGCCACAGGCGACTACCAGCAGGCAATGCCCGCCCGCGTAACCGACGTTCTGCTTTCCAATCAGGAGGGCGTCAGCTACGTGTCCCGTATTTATGGCGTTCCGCTCCAAAAACGCGGCGCCGATGAATTTCTCAACGATTTTGTCATTACGGACGGACGCATGCCGGAAAACGCTTCGGAGTGTCTCCTTGCCATCCCCAACGGCTATACTTCGCTGCATTCTGTCGGCGAGGTATACACGCTTTCTGACGAAAACCCCGACTACGACGCGCTGCCGGATACCTATGCGTTCGATTCGCTGACGGTTGTCGGCATTGTACAGACGCCTTACTATATGTCCATGGAAAGCGAGCTTTCCAGCGTCGGCTCCGGTAAAGTGGACGTGATTCTCTATGCTTTTCCGGAGGCGTATTCCCTCGACGCGTATACCGACATTTTTCTCACGGTAGCGGGACTGTCGGAATATAACGCCTTCGACGACGCCTATAAGGACGCCGTTGCCGCCGTTACGGATTCTCTCAAGGATTTTTCCACCGAGCGCTGTACCCTCCGTTTCAACGAGGTGAAAACCGACGCCCAGCGGGAGATCGACGACGCGCGCGCCGAATACAACGACGCAAAGAAGGACGCGGATACCGAGCTTGCGGACGCCCGAACCAAGCTGGATGACGCGAACGCAAAGCTTGCAGACGCGAAGCAGGAGGTGGCGGACGGCGAAAAGGAGCTGCGCAACGCCCGTTCGCAGCTGCGTTCCGCCAAAAAGGAGCTGGACGCGCAGATCCAGCAGCAGCGCGACAATCTGGAGGCCATGCGCCCCGGCATTGACGATGCGACCTACGCTGCCATCAGCGCGCAGATTGACAGCGCGGCGCAGGCCGGTCAGCAAAAGATCGACGCCGGCTGGCACAGCGTCCACACCAACGAGATAAAGCTGGAGGACGCGCAAAAGCGCATTGCCGACGCGGAAACCGAGCTTGCAGACGCGGAGCAGAAATATCAGGACGCAAAAGCCGACGCGGATACGCAGTTATCCGATGCGGCGGCAAAGCTGGACGACGCGCAAAAAGAGCTGGACGATCTGGAGCTTCCCGAATGGTATCTTCTCGACCGGGAGGACGTTGCAAGCTTTGTCAGCTATAAGAGCAACACCGAAAAGGTCGCCGCAATCGCCAAGGTTTTTCCGCTGTTTCTGTTTCTCGTCGCAGCGCTTGTGGCGCTAACCACCATGACCCGCATGGTGGAGGAGGAGCGCGGGCAGATCGGCACCCTCAAGGCGCTGGGCTATAGCAACGGCGCGATCATGTTTTACTACATCGCCTACGCCACGCTGGCCAGTACGCTCGGCAGCGTCATCGGCATGGTGATCGGCTTTTACTCGCTGCCGGTGGTCATCAGTCAGGCATACAAGATGATGTATATGCTGCCGGCGACCGAAACGGTATTCCGTTGGAATTACGCGCTCCTCATTGCGCCGATCGCCATCCTCTGTACGGCGGTCGCAACGCTTTGGGCCTGCCTTTCCACCTTGAAGGAACGTCCCGCGCGCTTGATGCTGCCGCGTGCGCCCAAGGCTGGGAAAAGAATTCTGCTCGAACGCATCCCCTTCCTCTGGAACCGGCTGAAGTTCACACAAAAGGTCACGGCGCGCAACATCTTTCGCTATAAAAAGCGTCTCTTTATGACGGTGATCGGCATCGCGGGCTGTACGGCGCTGCTCTTGACCGGCTTTGGTTTGCGCGACTCGATCTCCGATATTGTGGAAAAACAATTTGGCGAGCTGTACCAATACGACTTCACTGTGAATCTCAAGAACGGCGACGTTTGGGAGGAGAATTCAAACGTTCGCGCCGTCTTCGAAGACGCTAACGCGGTAGAGAGCCATCTGCTGATGCACATTGAAACGGGGGATGTGCTTGTAGGCAGCGAAAAACAGAGCGTCAGCATCTACGTCCCGCAGGACAATGCCGCGCTCAAGCAGAGCATTCTTTTGCGCGACCGTAAGAGCGGCAACGACATTCCCTTTGGCGACGGCTCCGTGGTGCTGACCGAAAAGCTCTGCGAGCTGCTTCGTCTTTCCGTGGGCGACAGCTTTACGCTGCGCGACAGCGACGGGCGGGAAGCGGCGCTCACCGTTACGGGCATTACCGAAAACTATGTGTCCGCGTTTGCGTTCGTCGCAAACGACGTCTATCAGGAGGCGTTCGGCGCGGCGCCCGCATACTCGCACGTTCTGGCCCGCTGTGCAGGCGACGTTACCACGGAGGCGGAAAACGCGCTCTCGGAGCGCTTGCTCGCAGAGGATGACGTCACCTACGTACAGTTCAACGCCAGCATACAAACGAGCTTTGAAAACACCATCAAGAATATCGACTATATCGTCATGGTGCTCATTATCTCCGCCGGTGCGCTGGCCATGATCGTGCTGTACAACCTGACCAACATCAACATCTGCGAGCGCAAGAAGGAGCTTGCGACCATCAAGGTGCTGGGCTTCTACGAAAAAGAGGTCGCAAACTATATCTACCGCGAAACGAACATTTTGAGCATCCTCGGTACGATCGCGGGCTTTGCCCTTGGCGTCTGGCTGCATGCCTTTGTTGTAAAGACGGCGGAGGTCGCCGTCGTGATGTTCGGGCGGCAGATCTATCCGATGAGCTATCTGCTGGCGGCGGGTGTAACGCTGCTGTTCACACTGATCGTCGATGCGTTGATGCTTCCCCGCGTGCGCGGGATTGACATGGTCGAATCGATGAAGGCAAACGATTGAGCATTCATACCGTCCGCCTGTGAGTAAAGAAGACAGAAAGGATGCAGCGCGCATGCGCTGCATCCTTTGCATTGGAAAACTTTTTTCAACCCCAATGGATTGCCTTCTTTATTTACCCTGCACAGCGCCGTACTTTTCTTCAAAGTCCAGCTTTGCATCCAGCGCCTGCATCACGGCATAGTGTGCTTCGTCGATGGCGAGCAGGGCTACTTCCATGGAGGCGGCGGCATAATCCTCTGCGTCGTCGAGCGCGCGCTGGGCTTTGTTCTTGTCGTGCTCAGCCTTGGCTTTGGCGATTTCGTCGCGGATATGGTCGGCATTCATCTGTGCCTTGAGCAATTCCGCGCCGATCTTGCTGCGGCTGCGCTCTGAAGACAACCGCACGTTTTCGCGCGCTGCGTTGACATTGCTCTTTGCCGTCTCCATGGTTTCCTCCACCTTTTGACGGTTTTCGCCTTCCGCCTGCTTTGCGGAGGTTTTTACTGCATCGATATGGGCGCACAGCTCGTCCCATTTTTGCTGCATTTGTTTCTTTTCCATCGTATTGAACTTCCTTCCCTGAAATTGGCTTCATGATAATCAAAACCGGTATCAAATGAAATCCGCAAAACGGCACAACCGTCTCTTTTTTTCCCAATTATGCAAAAGTGTGCCTTTTGCCGCAAAATATGATGCAGGAGCATCGCTTTTCCACAGTCAAACGGCTATAATGGGAGCGAAAGGACGGGATGTACTATGTCAAAAACAATTCGCAACTCGCTGATCGCGGTATCGCTTGCCTATATTGCGCTGGGATTGGTTCTGATTCTCTGGCCGGAGCAATCCAAGCGCATCATCTGCTATGCACTCGGCGGGCTGACGCTTGCATTGGGTGCCGCCAGAATCATCGCTTACTTTGTAAAGACCGATCTGCCGAATCAAGTGCAGTTCTCCGTCGCGCACGGCATATTGGACGTCATCGTCGGTCTTTTGCTGATCTTCAAAGCAAACGCGCTGATCGCGCTGTTCGGCGTGGTCGCCGGCATTGCGATCATTGCCGAAAGCGTCGTGCAGCTCCAAATCGCGCTGGATGTACGTCGCTGCATGAAAACAGGCTGGCTCGCCATGTTTATCAGCTCCCTTGTCATGACCGTACTCGGCGTGATTTTGCTGTTTGATCCCTTTGGCGGAACAACCGCCGCCGCGATCGTAATTGGCGTTACGCTTGCGCTGGATGGCGTCATTACGCTGGTTTGCGTGCTGCGCGCCTATCATGTGCTGCACAGCATGATCGTGGAGGTATAAGCAGTCAGAAAGACTGTTCCGGCAGCAAACAGACCGCAAGGGACATTCCTCCTCTGCGGTCTGTATTTTTAATTTGACAGTGTTTTTAAAAGCGCCGAATGCTGTTTTTTAGTCCTTGTCCCCACAGGGATGTGCGCCGCAGCCGTGTCCTCCGCCTTCTCCGCCGTGATGCCCGTGCGCATGATGTCCGCCGCAAGAATGCTCACCGCAGTCGCCGTCGTGATGATGCTCGCCATGGTGGCTGCATACGGTGTTTGGGTCATAGACAAGCGTATTGCTGAGCAACGCCTCCACCGCCTGATCCGCGTCACCGGAAACGCCCGGGAACAAACGAATCCCCGCGTCGTCGAGCGCCCGCCGCGCGCCGCCGCCGATTCCGCCGCACAGAAGCGTGTCTACCCCAAGCTGCCGAAGCATCCCCGCCAGCGCGCCATGCCCGCTGCCATTGGATTCGGCGATCTCCGAGGATGTCACCTTGTTGTCTTCGATTTCATAGAGCTTAAATTGCTCGGTGTGTCCGAAATGTTGAAATACCTGTCCGTTTTCATAAGTTACCGCAATTCGCATTTGTTTTTGTTCTCCTTTTTGCAATTCTCTTTCTCTGTAACAGTACCTGCAACCGCTTGCATCGGTGTTTCCGTCACACAGTGCGATCTCTCCGCCTGACACATACAGTTCCCTGCCGTTCACCAGGCATTCCGCAAGCTTTGCCCGTGCGCTGTCGTAGATAGTCTGCGCGGTGGTGCGGGCAACGTTCATGCGCTCTGCACAGTTTTCCTGACGCAGTCCCAGCAGATCGATGAGCCGTATCGCTTCATATTCATCCACGGTCATCACAATGGGAAACCCCGCTTCCCCATCCTCGCGGACAGGCCCAAAGCGGTTAAAACGCGGCATTTCACACACACGGCGGTGTTTACAGGGTCTTGGCATTGATACTGTCTCCTTTATTGGCATATGCCGGTTATATCGTTAGTATACATCGTTTCCGGCATATGTCAATAATTAAAAGGCAGATTCTGTCCTTTTTATGCTATCGGTAACTCCAAGACGGCATTCTTCATCGACGTCACTTTCCTGAAAAATGCAACCTTTTTCGCCGCAGCAGCGTGTTATTGGTAAAGATATACACAAGAAAATGCACTGCGGAGGAGTATCTTATGAAAAAAATGATCGCGCTTGCCCTTTCGGGTCTTTTGTTGCTGACAGGCTGCGCGCCGACTTCCGGCACGTTGCTGACAAAGGACATTTCTCCTGTCGGTTCTACTGCGGATGTTTCCGACAGCTTGGATTTCAGCACAGTCTCCGACTTTGGCATGACAATGTTTCAAAAGGCCTTGACTTCCGGCAAAACAAACACCGTTTTATCGCCGGTTTCGGCATACCTGTGCCTTGCCATGGTCATGAACGGCGCTTCGACAGAAACGCTGCAACAATTTTCGGATGTGCTCGGCGCGGATAACGACACCGTCAATCGCCTGTGCCAAGCGCTGCGCGCAAGTCTCTCTGACGTTGCCGGCAGCACGCGGCAGACCATCGCTGACTCGGTCTGGATCGATGATGACCGCGCGGTAATTTTGGAGAGCTATTTGCGCGATCTCGTGAATACCGGCAACGCGGAGATTTTTTCCGCCGATCTTCCGTCCACCGCCGCACGAAACGCCGTCAACAACTGGGTCAAGGAAAAAACAAACGGCTTGATCCCCGTCCTGCATGAGGAAAACTACCCGGACGAAACCGTTATGGTGCTGCTCAACACCCTCTATTTCAAAGCAAAATGGTTGAATCCTTTCCTGCCCTACCAAACATCGGACAGCGCCTTTGAAACAACCGACGGCAAAACAGTCACCGTGCCGTTCCTGTACGATTACGAAGCCTACCGGAGCTGTATTCGGGAGGAAGGCGCGGAAGGAATCGTGCTGCCGTATGACGACGACCGAACGGTCTTTCTGGCGCTGCGTCCCACCGACGGCGGTTCGATCGCGGACTTTGCCGCATCGCTTTCGTCCGATACGCTGTTGTCCTATCTCGATTCGGCAGAAGAAACACTGGTCAATTTCTCCATGCCCAAGTGGAACGTTTCCTACGGTGCAAATCTCAACGACATTTTGCAAAGCATGGGCCTGACGAATGTTTTTGACGCAGAGCGCGCCGATCTGTCGCGCATGGGCAAGGGCGTAGACGGTACGCCGCTGTACCTGTCCAAGGTGTTGCAAAAGGTTCGCGTCATCGTGGACGAAGAAGGCACCGAAGCTGCCGCCGTCACCGAGGCAGCCATGGCGACCGGCGCAATGCTCCCCGAAAACCCGCCGTTTGAATTGCATCTGGATCGTCCCTTTGTCTACGCGATCGTTGACCGCACAACCGGCGTCCCGCTGTTTATCGGCAGCCTTGACGATCCTTCCCTTGCTTAACAAGCGGCTGCATGACACAACGCCGCGCCTATGGTATACTGTGGTCAGCATTTTGGGGAGGAGCTATTTATGAAAAGTGTAAAGCCAGGTCGCGCGCCGTCTGCAATGGGCGCGTGGATGTCGGTTGTTGCCGTGGGATTTGGCATATTTTGGACGGTCATGGCGTCTAGCATGGGCGCACCCGTGATTTTTCCCGTGTTTGGCGGTCTGTTCATTTTGACGGGGATCATTTCCGGCATTTACAATTTCAAAAATGCCACGGGAAAAAATCGCTATTCGTCCTTTGATATCACCGACGACGGCGAGGAAATCGATCCGTTGCAGGCGCGGTTCGGTTCTTCCTGTGACGCACCGCAATCCTTTTCGCGTCAAAGCGATGGCGGCTACTGTCCCTACTGCGGCACGCCGGCAGAGCAGGATTTTGCATTTTGCAGAAAATGCGGCAAGCCCCTGAACTAAAATTGCTTTTTTCAGCGCCCCGGCAGGATCTGCTGCTTGATGCAGCTATGATCCATGCCGCGGCGCTTTTTTTATACGCACAGCTATCTTTCAATCTGCAGATACGATATGCTGTCGGCAAATAAAAAGAGACGGAGCCGGTAACCATGAAGCGTATACTTGCGGTCTTTTTGTCTGCGCTGATGACCCTCTCCCTAGTTTCCTGTACAACAAATAACGCTCCCGCTGCGTCCCCCGCCAGCGCGGAGCAACCCGAAGCCACTGCTTTGCAACAGGCCGCAGCAGAATCGCCGTCTGACGAATTTTCGCGCGCGATCTGGTATGGCTTTGCCGATGCTGTCCCGTCGTCTGACGACGAGGTGACAGAGCTGCAGTTGGTGGATATGCTGGAAAAAATGCTGCAAAAGGTTGACACCGGCGCGGCTGCGCAATGGATGGATATGACCGCCGCCGTTTCCAAAAAGCGGCAGGTTTACCGCGACTACGGTGCGCTCATGCTGTTGATTGCGGCAGAGCTCATCGACTATACGGATTTCAATCATCGTCAAATGAGCACGCCGTACCACCCGGAGAGCGTGGAATGGGACAGCTTTTTTGAAGCAAGCGACGAATATCCGCTGTTTTCAGATATGGCGAACGCAACTTGCATCTCCATCGGGCAACAAAAAAACGACCCTGCAATGGACTATCGCAGCGCCGCCATGCTCTTTTGCTTCAGCCGTTTTTCTCTTGCCAACGGAGCGTCGCTTCTCGAAACGGACGAAAACCACATGACGAGAAATACGGAGCGGATGACCTACCGCGAGGCCGCGCTGAGCGTGATACGGCTCTATGAAAGCGATCCGTCTGGACTGTCTTCCCTCACGGAGGATGCCGCCGCCGTCCAGCTTGCCACCGAAATTCTTGCGGATGCGGGCGCACAGCGCGACAAAATCCAAACTAGCCAGACCGCCATCTCCAAGAGCGATTCCCTTTTGCCCGGAGAGACGTATTCCGGCGTTGCCTACTACGTATCCAATCTCGGAAGCGACCAAAACGACGGACGCTCCGAAGAATCGCCGTTTGCCAGCATCGACGCCGTGAACGCTGCCAATTTGCAGTCGGGAGACGCCGTATTCTTTGAGCGCGGCGGCGTATGGCGCGGCTCGATGATACAGACCCGACCGGGCGTTACCTATTCTGCTTACGGTACGGGCGAAAAGCCAAGGCTCGTTGGCTCGCCGGAAAACGGCAGCGGCGCAGAAAAATGGTCGCTCTGGCACGAGGGTGAAGACGGCAGCAAAATTTGGGTCTATGAGCGTGAGCTGCCTGACTGCGGCGGCATTGTGCTAAACGGTACCCAGGGCACCAAAAAACTGGTCGGCTTCTGGAACGGCTCGGAATACCTATATTGTCCAACCTGGCAGTATCAGGCTGCTACCGGCATGCCTGACGAGGAATATCAAAAACAGCCGCCGCTCGACATTATCAGCCAGCTCTCCGAAAACCTCAGCTTTTTTTCAAAGGCGGACAGTCTTTTGCCCGATACACTCCCCATCTACACCTTTGGCTGGATTGTCGGAGATCAGGAGCTGTTGCGGGATTCCGTAGGCCCATTGTATTTGCGCTGTGACGAAGGCAATCCGGGTAAGCTGTATGAAAGCATTGAATTTATCAACGTTTCCGGCCCGTTTGACGGCGTTGTGAGCCAATGCACGATCGATAATCTGTTCATCGGCTTCTACAACGACGGAATCCTTTCCTTCAGCGAAGGGAACGGCAGCGTTGTGCAAAACTGCGAAGTCTGCTGGTGCGGCGGGTATGTCTCGTCCTATTCCAATGACCGTATCACGGGCTATTCGGCGGGTGCGCCCCGTTCTGCAGGCGGCGTGGGTGCAACCTGCACCTCCGACATTACCATCCGCAATAACTACATCCACGATATGTATCACGCGGGTGCGGGCGTAGAGATCTTTGTAGAACAAAACGACGTCATCAAGGGCGCGGAGAACATTTCCATCACCGGCAACATCGTTTACCATTGCAGCACCGGTTTGAACTATTTCAATTGGGATGAAGAAGAAAACCCCAACCACATGTTTCAAAACGTCGTCTTTGAAGACAACTATGTGCTGTTTTGCGGGATGTCCGACTGGCTGATGGATCGAAACAGCGTGGCGATCGGGATCGACGGCGGCCCGAATCTTCAGGAAAACTGCGCCTTCCGCAACAATGCCTTCTTTGGCGCGGCGGATACGCTGTTGTACATCAACCGCTATGTGCAAAAAAACCTGCCGGACTTTGAAGGCAACCGCTATCTGCAACTCGGCTCGGGCGGGTATCTTTGGGCAGACTGGGCGGACTATTACAGCTCGCTGGATGCAGAGACGGTCGTTCGTGATCTATTGCAGGATGAAACGGGCAGATTCGGCGTCTTGCATCACGACAGCTGGAATACGCTCGACTGGTAACAGAAAATAGCTGCCGGTGTTCTCCGGCAGCT
>CAZWUK010000025.1:12487-26458 GCA_964636685.1 uncultured Oscillospiraceae bacterium | reverse complement strand
GAATCAAACCGATCCGGCTCCGTATTTTTTCCTCACCGTTTGAAAGGAAGGGTTATCTATGAAAATTGTAATACTCGACGGCTATACCGAAAATCCCGGCGATCTGAGCTGGGAGGGCTTTGAGCGGCTGGGTGAAGTGACCGTCTATGACCGCACGCCCGAAAACGAGATCCTCTCCCGCATCGGCGACGCGGAGATCGTCTATACCAATAAAACGCCCATGACCGAAGCGACCATGGCACAGTGCAAAAATTTGCGCTATATCGGTCTGCTTGCCACCGGCTACAATGTGGTAGACGTGGACGCGGCAAAAAAACGCGGCATCGTCGTGACCAACACGCCCGCCTACGGCACGGACGCCGTGGGGCAGTTTGCCATCGCCATGCTGCTGGAGATCTGCCATCATGTGGCGCATCACAGCGACGCGGTGCATGCCGGACGCTGGAGCACAAGCGCCGACTGGTGCTTTTGGGACTATCCGCTCATCGAGCTTGCGGGCAAGACCATGGGCGTGATCGGGTTTGGCCGCATCGGACAGGCGACGGGGCGCATTGCAAAAGCGCTTGGCATGAACGTGATCGCCTACGACAGCTTTGCATCCGAAGCGGGAAAGGCGATCGGCAGCTATGTATCGCTGGAAACCCTGCTTTCGACTTCCGACGTGATTGCGCTGCATTGTCCGCTGTTCCCGGAGACGAAGGGCATCATCAACAAGGACAACATAAAGAAGATGAAGGATGGCGTAATCATTCTCAACAACAGCCGCGGCCCGCTGGTCATGGAGGCGGATCTTGCGGAGGCGCTCAACAGCGGCAAGGTCTATGCCGCGGGTCTTGACGTGGTGGAGACGGAGCCGATCCTGCCGGACAACCCGCTGCTTTCGGCAAAGAACTGCATTATCACGCCGCATATCTCCTGGGCGTCCAAGGAGAGCCGCCAGCGTTTGATGGACATCGCGGTCAATAACCTTGCGGCATTTATCGCCGGCAACCCGGTGAACGTCGTCAATCGATAATTGGAAATCATAAAAAGCAGCGGCGCGTCAAAGAGCTTGGACGCGCCGCTGCTGTATCTTGGTTATGGTGTTGGACAGCGATGGCATAAAATATTAGGTGTACTCCGGTCATTTAAGACATTGGCGCCCATTTTTTGTTTTGCTGCGCGCGTCCGTGCAGGAGGGTCAGCACGAGAAAAAACAGCGGCGTGGAGACGGGCTGGGCGATATTGACAACAGCGCCGACAGCATAGGCGGCAGCGCCCAAAAGCAGCGCGTTGGACAACGGGCTGCGGTCGTAGCGTAGACTCTCCCGCGCGGTGAAAACCAGCAGCGAAAGATAGGACAACAGCCCCATGACGCCGATGGTGAGCAGGTACTGGAGATACTCGTTATGCGCCGAATCGGTGATCGCGTCCGCAAACAGCGGGCTGACGGCGTCGGCGCGGGCTACGCAGCCGGGGCCGCCGCCAATGAGCTTTTGCCATGGGGAAAAGTCGGAAAACGTCTCCATGCAGAACCGCCAGATCGCGCCGCGATCGGTGCCCCAGTGATCGTCAAAACGCAGCAACGAAAGGGAGTCTGGAAGCTTTTCCGTTGAAAAGACGGTATTGAGCAGGATCGTACCGATCAGCACAGCGACGGCACAGCCGCAAAGCGCAATCGCATAGGCGCGGCGCAGCTTGACAAGGCGCATTGCGGGTGCGCGGCGAAACAAAACAAAAAGGATTGCCAGAGCGCTTATGACGGAGCATCCAACGGCAGGGCGAAGCAGCAGCGCTGTCAGCTTGGAAAACGCGGGCGCGCCGGTCAATTTTTGCAGCAACGACATCACGCCCATGGCGGCTGCAAGCGTCAGCAGCACGGCGGGAAATCTGGAAAGCTCGTTCTCCGGCAGAAGCAACGGCGTGAGGAGCAGCGCGACGCCAAGGCTCAGCACCGTACTTTCGCTTCTTGCCGTCATAGCGGCCATGACGCCGACGACCGCAAGCAGCAGGCAAACCAACCGCGCCGTCCGGCGCGGCGCGCAGCATGCGAAATAGCAGAATATTGGAAGCAGCAGCGCAATATAGCTGCCGAAAAAGTTGATGTTGCCCAGCGTGGACAGATAGCGTCCCGCGTCAAAGTCCGATAGCGGCGCAAGCGTGCCGAGCGGGTCGAGCTGAAAATAGTTCAGTACGCCGAGCAGCGTCGAAAGCAGAAATCCCAGTGCAAGCCCGAACAGCGCGATGGGCAGCGCGCCGCTATTGCGGCTTGCCACGAAGAACACGCTGGCGTACAGCACGACCGTCACGACGCTCTGGTAACGGTTGTCCGCCGCGATCAAACCGGATGCGGGCGCTTTGTCGAGCAGGGCGGAGAGGGAAAACATCAGCAGGAAGGCCGCCATCGCAAGATCCGGCACGGGAAAGGGAGCATGCGGCTGGGTCGCGCTGTGCCTGCCAAACCGCAGCAGCGCCATACCCAATAAATACAGAACCGCCGCGCCGGTAAAGAAAACCGCCTTTGCTTCCGTAACCGCAAAAAAACCATCCCACATCACCAGCGGTAAACCGAAAAAGACGACCGCAAAAAATGCTTGCGTCCATCGTTGGGCAGGCGTTTGCCGTTCCTGCCGCAGCGGTTCGGTGAGAGGAATGTGACACATTTTTGAACAGTTCCTTAAGATTCTCATTTCTTCTTGATTTTACCACACCATTGCAATAAGATACAAGTGTGCTAGTACTCATAGTACACTGATCGTAAATAAAAATGCAACGGAGGTTTTACTTATGAAGAAAATAGGAACCATTTTGATTCTTGCTGTGTTGGCGCTTTCCCTGACTGCCTGTGGCAGCGGGTCGTCGGCAAACGGTACATCCGGCAACGCGCGCTACGGCACGTCCGGCAATGCGCGTTACAGCACGGGCGGAAACGCAATCAACGACCTGCTGTCGTTCACGACGGGCGGCAATTCTAACTAAGCGCGCGACTTTTTCAGGGAGAAGCCCTGCTTTTCATCTTCTGTCTGCTTCTGAAAACAAAGCCCATGTTTTGCTTAAAACATGGGCTTTGAGACTGTCGAAAAACCTTTGTTTTTCGACAGGGCAACCGCTTCTTGCCTACAACCATTCTGGTTGCCGGGCGGCAAGAAGCACAAGGAAACGCCCACTTTGGGGCGATCCGTTGACCCGGCAAAGCCGGATCAGCCGGAAAAACGGAAGGGGTCGCGACCCCTTAACAACCCCATAATGAACTTTTTTGACAGACTGAAAGCCCATGTTTTGCTTAAAACATGGGCTTTGTTGTTGCAGCGCGCTTAAAAAACATCGATTAGCCAATTTCCAGCGCTTCAAAGATACGGCGGCGGAGCAGCTGGAAAAATGCCGCGTCGCGCGGATAGTCGGTGAAGGTGAGCGCACAGTCGGCGCACTCCATCAAGATCGTTTCCGCCGCCGCGCGGCCGAGCGCCGCCTCCACGGTTGAAAGCGCGCGCTGGTCAAACAGCGCCATTTTCAGCACCTGACCGCGGATGGATTCGAGCGGCTCGCCGTCCTCGCCCGGATACACAAGGAACGGATCGCCCGACGGAAACGTTTCGCACGCGTCCGTTGTGCGGAAGGGGTCGATGTGAAAGAGCGAGTATTTGGCATTGTAAAAGTTAAAGCCCCAGTGCAAGAACCCTTCGATGCTGTGCCGGTAGAGCAGCGCGCCGAGAATGCGGTTTCGAGCGCTTGGCATGGCGATGAAGCGGTTTGGAACATCTATCGCCTGCGCGGTGCAATAGTATGCCCACAGTCCTTTGACCTCGTGAGAAAGGAACGGCTCGATTTGATCCACCGCGACGACCGGCTGCTCCACGACGCCCTCCTGATAGAAGCGGAAGCTCGAGAGCGCGTCCATGATGCGGCAGCCGGAAAGCAGCGCGCGCACGGACGCTTTTGCCGAGGCGTATCCCATAAGCTCTGCTTCCTCCGGCTCGTCGGAAATGTGAAAGACCGCGCTTTCCAGCATAGCGTGGCTTGCAAGGCGGCTTTTCAGCGCGGGTAAAAACTGCGCTAAAAACACCTGGTAGTCTTCGCCCGCAGCGGGGGTATACCAGCCGAAGATGGAGCGGATCTGCCCGTCCACCGTCGCGACGATGCGCGGCGCATAGGCGGCCCCCCATTGGGAGAACAGGTGCGCGATCTCCAAGCGAAAAATGCCGTTCTTGCGGCACAACTCGATCCAGCGGTCAAGCTTCGTGAAATCAAACGCATAGACGCCCTCGGAAACGACGGTCACGTCCACAAGCTGTACGGTCGTGCGCGCACCGCCTTTTGCCGTGTCGAGCGGCGGCGTAAAAACGGGCGTGAGCAGGAGGTTGACGCCGTGCCGCGCGGCAGACGCCATAAATTTATCGATGATGCGCCAGTGCTCCTCGCTCCATACCGGCACATGGTAATAATCGGCAAGGCAGTCCGTGTGAAACCACTCGGTGTGGACGAGCGTCTGCGGGAGTAAGGACGCTGGGCTGACGCGAACGGTGACGTCCTCGGTGTAGAGCAGCGTACCGTCCAGCGCGGTGGCCGTGACCGTCACGGGGTAGTCGCCGCTTTCCGCGACCTCCGCAATCTCCACGTCGATCCAGAGGCTGCGCCATTGACCCGCGACCGCCTGCACGGGGTCTTCCTCGGCGCGCGGCAGCAAAAGATCGGGCATGAGCCCCGGATCGGTCACAAGATAGTCGTCGTCAAAAACGCCGTGGCACGGATAGGCGACGGGAACCAGCCCGACCTGGCGGATGCGCGTCGTAAGGCGGCTGCCGGTCGCCGGAAAGAAGCGGCACGGATCGCCGTCGTAGGTGTCGTTTTCGCAGCGGTAGGCAAGCTGAAAGGAGACTGTCTCACCGCCGAGCGCGTACAGCGCCGCCGGGGTAAAGGGTAACGGCGCTCGCTTTGGCAGCACCTTTTGCATGCCGTCTGTCAAACAGAATTCAAATGTGTGCATGGATTCCTCCATCGATCAATTTCTGAGAAAAGAAATGGGAAAGCCCTTGTTTGTATGCTATTATGGTATCGAACTATTCGTGTTTTGCCAACTGTTTTTCCGGAATTTCTAAAAATATTTTGAGAGGCGAAGGCTGTATGCAGGACATTGCATTATCCAAATTCCAACCCGTTCCCGCGCTGGTGACAAAAGCGCATCCGATCACAAAACCGCGCTTTCCCGTGATCGACATGCACGTGCACATGGGACATCTCATGTTTACGGGGGATTATGCCTCCCAATACGATACGGGAGAGTTTGTGCAGCGGATGCGCGATGCGGGCGTTGTGAAATTTGTCAACCTCGACGGCGAATGGGGCGAAGGGTTGACCGCCATGCTGGAAAAAACGCGCGATTACCCGGAGGAGATACTGCACTTTGCATGGGTGGAGCATCAGAGAATCGATGAAGCAGACTTTGCCGAGGTGACGCGGGCGCGCCTTGTTGAAGCCAAAGCGCGCGGTGTTCGTGGCGTAAAGCTGTGGAAGGACGTCACGCTCTATTGCCGTGATAAGCTTGGCAACTGCATCCGAACGGACGATCCGCGCCTTGACGTTGTGTATGACACGGCGGCGGAACTGTCATTGCCGGTCTTGATGCACATCGGCGATCCCAAGGCGTTCTTTGACCCGATCGACGAAAAGAACGAGCGCTTTGAGGAGCTGAACGCGCACCCCGACTGGAGCTTTTGCGACCCCAGCCTGCCCACGTTCCAGGAGCTGCTTGCCATGCAGGATCACATGATCGCATCGCACCCGAATACCACGTTTATCATCGCGCATTTCGGGTCGTGCGCGGAGGATCTTGATTGGGTTGCCTCCCGCCTTGACCGCTATCCCAATCTGTATATCGATATTACCGGGCGCATCGCGGAGCTTGGACGCGTACCGTACAGCGCGCGCAGGTTCTTTTTGCGCTATGCAGACCGCATCGTTTTCGGCACGGACAGCTGGCCGCTCTCTTGCGGCGAACATGCCGTAGCGTACCGATTTTTGGAAACGGACGACGAGTATTTTAACTATGAGCCCAACGGAAACGCGCCAACGCAGGGGCGCTGGCGCATCTATGGCCTCTATCTGCCGGACGACGTGCTCAAAAAGGTCTATTACGAGAACGCCATGCGGCTATTGCATCTGGAGTCGCTGGAACCGGCTATTTTGTGATTTCCACCACGATATGCTCGATGGCGGTGTGGCGGTTCATGTAAACAACGTTCAACCGCCCGTCCTTGTCCTTGCACATGGCGGGCTGGCATTTGTTGCCCGGCGCGGAGGCAAGCTCCACAAGGTTATACCACGTTTTGCCCTCGTCATGGCTTGCAGCCAGCGTCAGAGGGCTTCTTTCATGCCAATCGGTCTCGGGGGTGTCGTTGTACGCCATGAGGATGGTATCCTCGTCCCAGCTCAATACGTCAAGCTTGGATTCGTTGTTCAGGATGCCGCTCGGAACGGGCTTTGTCCACGTTTTGCCACCGTCGCGGCTCTCGGCGGTATAGGAGGGCAGCGAGTGGTTGCCGGCGGTTCCCCAGCCGGTGTTGCCCGGGCAGGTGCGTGAAAACAGGCGGATCGTTCCGTCGGGGCGCAGGCACAGACCCGGCTCGCGGATGAGATTGCCGTCGTCAGCATAGAGCAGCGGCCCTTTTTCAAACGTCTCGCCGTCGTCGTGGCTGATATAGATGCGTACCGCACCGAAATACTTATCGGGCAGCTCGCTGCTGGTGCTGGCAAACACGATCGTGCCGTCGGAAAGCAGCACGCTGTCGTTGGAGGCGTGACCCGACAGGATGCCGGAGGGCTTGGCGGGTTCCCACGTTCTGCCGCCATCCTTGGTCTTTCTCGTCCACAGCTCGTCGCGTCCGTTGCACCATGTGGAAAAATTGACTTCCGTGTCGAGGAATTTTGCAAAGAGCAAAATGACCTCGCCCTTTTTGTTTTTGAGCCAGATCGGGTCGTGGCAGCAGTAGCGAATGTCGCAGCCGACAGCGTCGGGATTCGACCAATTCTCGGCGCCGGGTTCGAGTACCGAAACCCAGTCCTTGGCGTCGCGCCCCATGGGGTCGCCGTTCCACTGCAAAAAGCCGCCGTTCCATACGGCAAGCAGGTTGCCGTTGTCTGCCATGGTGAGACTTGGCATATGGTAGCATTGCCGTTCGTCAAACCATTCCACGACCCATTTGCGGTCGATGATCCTTGCCTGCATTGTGATTTCCTCCAATGTTAAATTTTTGTCAGGGTGAGCATGACGCTCTCCATAGAACCGATGCAAACGGGCAGCGTACACACGCCGTCCTGTACCGATATGGTGATTTTGCACTGCAATCCGTCGCTGCCGTCTGCCGTGATGCAGTACCTGCCGTCCGGGAGATTGGCGAGCTTGATCTCCGGCGCCTCGTCAAAAGCACCGTTGACGAGATACAGATACAGCGCATTCCCGTGTTTCATGCAATACGGCGTAAGATACGGGCTGCCGACAACCATGGGGAAGTCCGCTTTGTCGCATCTTGCAAGAATGTCCTGCAAGAGCTCCTGTCGCACATCGTTTCGAAGCATGGGCGGGATGTCCTGCGGACTCTCAAAATGCCCAAACGGATACAGCAGGACACGGTCGTTCACGACAACTTCAAACGGGCAAACGCGCGTGCGGAAGGACGTAAACAGGCTCGAATACTCCGTCACGATTGCGTCGTCGCAAAACGTGGGACGCGCGGCGTCCGCCGACGAGATGATGGCGCTTGCGCGGGCGTTTTCTACGGTCGTGTAGACCTTGCCGTTTGTGACCTGCTCATAGGCGTATTCGCCGCTGTTTTGGCGCATCCAGCGCACCGACGAAAGCCCTGCCAGCTCGCCAAGCCCCAGATCACAGAGCGTGTCCATCGCGTCGCCGTTTAGGAGCACAAAGTTTTCTTCAAACAGGCGGCGGAGCTGCTGCTCGGACAGATTTCTGAGGTATTGCCCCGAGACGGCGGCAACGCCTTGGCTCTCGGTCGGGTCGGCGCCAATATAAAACGGGATGCCCATCGCCGGAAGAATGCCCGCCCAGAAGATTTCCTCGGGATACAGCTCCTCCATGCGCGCGCCGGTCTTTGTGTGAAGACGGTAGGACGCTTTTTCGTCCACCAGCACGCATACGCCGGAGCGGGGGAGAGAAAATACGCCCGAAGCATTTTGCCGGTTGAGATAGTCCTTGACGGCAAACAGCATCTGCTGGTAGCCGTCCGTTTCGATGATCCCGCGCCCGTTTAAGTCAAACAGGTCGATCGTCATGCCCGCAAGATCGAGCGCGAGCGAGGACAAGAGCTGAAAGCGCGTGAATTTGCGGGACTTGGAAAAGCGCGAGTAGGGATAGTTTTCAAGCTCGGGATACACGCGGGTATTCTTTGGGAGCAGCGCGCGGTTGACCATGGATACCATGTGGAAGCGGAACAGGTACTCCCACGGCGCCATCTCCTGATACGACGGCAGATGCACGCGGCAGACGGGGTCGTTTTCTCCGGCAAACGCGGTCAAAAGCGTTTTCCAGTCGCGTCCCTCGGCGCTGTGGACATAGGGGACGCTGCTCATTAAGCCGACGCGCACGGACGGATTTTCATCGTGCACCGCGTCGCCGATGTTCTTTGCGGCCTGCTCCATGGTTTCGCGGCAGGCGTCCAGCCAGATCTTGCGATACGGATGCACATGGCCAGGCTGCAAAACACCCGCGACAAATTCCTCGCGCGTGAGCGTTTTGCCTGCTTTTTCGGAATAGAGCCGCATGTGCTCCTCGCAAAAACAGCCGCCCCAGTCGAGCGGATCATGATTGTGCAGCCGAAAATCGTCCTCGACCCAGACGGTGTCGGGAGAAAGCGCCGCATAGCGACGGTAGACGCCCGCCATGTAATTCTGCCACGCCGTGTCAAGCGGACACACGCACAGCGCGGACGCCGTGCCGTTTTTATCCACCATGGCGCGAAACGGCTGGTCGGGACGAAACTGTTTTCCGAGGTCGGCGTGCATGACGGAATGCCAATGGTTGACCGACAGGCTCACGCCTTTTTGCCTAAGCAGCGGCTGTAAGCGCCGGAGCAGATCAAGATACACCGCCTGCTCCTTCTCGTCAAAGTGACCGGTGTTGATCTCCTCCACGTTGACAAACACCATCACATCGTCGATGCGCGCGTCGTCCACAAAGGTTAGTAGCTTCTGCGTTTCCTTCTCATCGTTAAAGCCGGGGTCGCAGCAGAAGCGGAAGCAATAGCGAAACGGATCGGGCATAGCGCCTCCTTATTTCTTCGTAATGGGCAGACCGTAGAACGCCAGCATCGGCATGCGCATACAGTCGCAGGGAATCTCCTGACCGGGATTTGCGCGCCATGCGCCGTGCAGCACGGCGTTTTCTTTGAGCGGGCGCGGGAAGGTCAAAACAAGGCTGTCGTTTTTGACCGTATAGCTTGACAGCGACAGGAGTCCGTCGCCGTCCTCTGCTTCAAACGGGAGCGCGTTTACCGGCACATCGTAAGGGTTGAGCCAGTTTTTGATATTGGAAAAGAACAGCTCCACCGTGTCGGGTGCGAGGAGAACGGCCTTTTCCGCCTCGGGCGCTTTCCAGTCGCGCACACGACCGTAGAGGTTTGCAAGCGCGCATTTTGCCGCCCGTTCGCCGATGACGAGATTGCCGCTTGCGGCGTTGTGGATAAAGTCGTACATCGCCACATCCTGACTGGGCAGCGTCCAGACGTTTTTCATGCGGTACATCGCGTCGCGCTGCGCCTGCCGCACGATACCCCATTGCCGGTCGAGCGCCAAGTCGCATTCCGGGTACTGCCGATTGATCTGGAACGTGATGACCGGCAGCTCCGGCTGGTCAAGAGAAGCCCGCACGCTGTTGACAAACGCGGTGAAACGGTCAAAATACGTTTCGGCGCTATTCTCAAAGCCTTCGGCCTCGCCCTGATACCAGAGCATCGCCTTGGGGTGCAGATCGTATTCTTCGAGCTGCTCGAGCATGTTTTTTGTCAGCGCGCCGTTTTCCTCCGGGTTCCACCAGCGCAGCGGCGCGCCGCCGTAGGCGCTCATCACGATGCCGATGGGATACCCAAGCTCGCGCTTTAGAATCTTCGCAAAATGCAGCCAAGGGGTATGTCCGGGGTTGTGGTTTTCAAAATGTCCCACGTGGACGCTGTTTGTCGTTTCGCCCAGCGGATGCGTGGCAAGATCCCATTTGCCGCTGTTTCGCAACAGATGCACGCCGATTTCCGGCGGATCGTCGATGGGGTCTTTTGCGCGCCCTGCCGCGTTGGACTGTCCGGCGACCACAAATACGTCGCCCACGCCCACGTTGTGTACCATATCGCCACGGGTGCAGGACAGACCGTCCCACCCGTCGTATTCCATGTAAGTTTCGATCCGGTAAGGGCCGCCCGCGGGGACTGCGGGGAAGGTGATTTCCCACGCGCTGTCGTCTGTGACAGAGCAGACTGTCCACGGGATGATGTTTTCGCCGCTGCTCTCGAGCGCGACGCGCGCCTTGACCGTAACCGCGCCTGTTTCGATGGGGGTGAAGGTCAAGGGCAGCTCCTGACTCAAACGAATTCGATGGCAGACGCCGGTCAGATGGATCGCGGCGACGCCCGCGGCGTTTTGCTGGAAGATCTGCCAGGGCGAAACGCCGCCGGTGATGGTGACACCGTATTGCATACTGTCTCCTTCTTGCGGCATTGCCGCGCTAAACTTCAAATCAAAGCAATTTTCTGCCGGCACGTTGCCGGCTTGTACGCGAAACGCACGCGCTTGCGTCCGCCTACATGATACCATGCCGCCCAATGCGGCAGGGAGAGGTTCTTTGGAAAAAGAGCCCCGCCCCGATGAGGGGCGGGGCTGATGGTTTCCTATCCGAGATTCGATTAACCAAGCGCGCGGGCTGCCGCGATTGCTTCGTTGACCATGGTTTCGAGCTGTGCTGCGCCGGCCGCTTCGTAGGCTGCAACATAGTCTGCCCATGCGGTCTCAACATCCAGCTGACCACCGACCATCTGGGTCAGGTACTCGTTGGTGATGTCGGAGAGCTTCGTGCGGATGTCAGCTGCTTCTGCGGGCAGGCTGATGAGTCCGTAGTAAGCCGGCAGAGCGGTGACGACTTCGTCACGGTAGCCGGAGACGATGCCACGAGCGTATTCGACCAGTGCGCGGTCTTCTTCGGTTGCCCATTTTTCGCTGTTGTCGATCGGTTTGGAGACGGCAGTCCACCAATCGTTGTTGGTGAAGTCTACCTGATACTCCGTGCCGCTGAACAGATAGCTGAACCATACGTACTTGCAGCGGCCGTCATCGTAGCCGTAAGGAGCAGTTGCTGCTTTCCAGAAATCAGTGCCCTGGTCTGCGCGATACTCATAGTTGGTGGTATTGTGGCACAGATCCTGACCGGCCTGGCTTGCGAGGAACTCGACGAGGTCGAGAACGCGATCCGCATACGTGCAGGAGGTGGGGATGAAGTAGTGCGCGCCAACCCACGTACCGGTGGTGTAGGTGTGACCGTAGCTGCCGTTAGAGGTGAGCGCGGTGCCCAGCGTCAGATCGGTGGTCTTGGCTTCTGCGTTCACAGCCGCCCAAGCGGTCTTGTAGAAGTCACGGAACTGACCCGGATAACCGAAGCCAAAGTTCATTGCGCCGATCTTGCCCATGCCGAAATCAGCATATGCGTCGTCAAAGTCGCCCTTGACGCCGATGCCGCTGTCCAGACCGCCGTTCTTGTAGAGCTCGGCCAGCTGCTTGACGACTGCCTTGGAAGCGTCGCTCGTCGTTGCCAGCGTCCACTTTTCATCATCCGTGCCCAGCGTGCCGGAGGGGACGAAGCCCTGCCATGCGTCGCCGGAGGGAGCCAGGATCGTGGTGCCCTGCGGGGCTGCCAAGGTCTTGTCGATTTCCGCCCAGTTGGTGAGCTTGTTGTTGCGCGGCCACCAGCCGACATAACCGGCTTTGCCAGCCGCTGCTGCATAGGTCAGGAATTCTTCGACCGTCGCGGGGACTGCGCCGCCGTTGACCGCGTCGAGGATCGCCTGATTGTAAACGGGTACGCCTGCAAAGGACGGATCCGCAAACGCCGCGATGCTGTAGATCGCATAGGCGTTTTCCGCGTCGCCGGTATAGAGCTCGTTGAGCTGCTTGTACTCGGCAGAGTTAATCATCTTGTACAGGGTGGGGTAACGGTCGGGTTCCGCGTTGATGATCTCGCTGATGTTGACAACCAGATCTTCCGCAACCCACTTGGCGATCTTGTCGCTCTCGCCCCAGGTCGGGAACAGCTCTGCTGCGCCGCCGGTGAAGAGCTCGGTCTGCATACGATCGTCAAATCCGTCCGTGCCCGTGTCGTACTCAAGCGTCACGTTGCAGGCTTCTTCGATCGCTGCCTTGATGGGATCCGCCGCCATGCCGGCCGCGTCGTCTACGCTGTTGCCAAACTGCGCAAAGCGGATATTGACGGTTTCACGGTCTGCGTTGGTGACGACCGGTACTTCGGTGGGTTCCGCCGCTTCCGTAACTTCGGGTTCGGTCGTAACTTCGGGCTCGGCGGTTTTGCATCCTGCAAACAGGCTGCATGCCATCACGAGAACCAGGAACATTGCCAAGAACTTCTTCATGAATGATTTTCCTCCTTTTTTATCTCCTGCCGACAACGCGATCATCGCGCCGCGGCAAAATTGACATGTTTTATTCCTTGATCGCGCCAAGGGTGATGCCGCTGGTAAAATACGGCTGTAAGAAAGGATAGACGCACATGATCGGCACCATGGCGCAGATGATCGTCGCCATCCGCAGCGCCATCGGCGGCGGAAGCTCCATACCGAGGGATACGGCGCCGTTTCGTACCTGATTCATCATCGACTGGTCCACAAGCATTCGCCGCAGGATCCAGACAAAGGGCTGGAGCTCGGTCTTATTGGAGATGAACATCATGTAGCTGTAGTAGTCGTTCCAGTTGATAACCGCGATAAACAGAGCGATGGCGGCGAGCATGGAACGCGAAATGGGTACGATGACCCGGAAAAACACGCCGACCTCGGTACAGCCGTCCAGCAGCGCCGCCTCCTCCAGCTCCTTGGGAACCGAATAGGAGAAATAGTTGCGCATGATGATGTAGTAGGTGATATTCAAAGCGCCGGGGATGACCATGACCCAGAAGGAACGAAGCAGACCCAGCGATTTGTAGAGCATGTACTGCGGGATCAGACCGCCGGTGAAAAAGAGGTTGAATACCACCAGCGCATTGATGAACTTCATGCCCTTGACGTGCGATTTGGAGCAGCCGTACGCCATGGTCGCGGTCACAAGCATGGACAGAACCGTCGCCAGCGCGGTCTTGGATACGGAGATCCACATGCTGTTGGTGAACGCCTTGGTGGTAAAAATCGCTTTATAATATTGCAGATCGATGCCGCCGGTCGGCCAAATCATCAATCCGCCCTTGGCAAACTCGGCATACGGCGTAACCGAGCTTATCAGCACGTACCACATGGGATACACGCACAAAAGCGCGAAGCCGATACAGAACACATAGATGAATACGTCGTAGAAGTTGAACCCCGCTACCTGCACCATCGTGCGGCGATATTTCCTTTTCGGAGCGGAAGCATTTTTCATCATCATCATTCCACCTCCTCCTCAGAAAATGCCCTGGACGTCGAGCTTGTTGATGAACTTGTTGGCCAGCAGCACAACGATCAGGCCCATGGTGTTGAGCAGGAAATTCGTTGCGGTGGAAAGCTCAAAGTTTGTGCCCGAGCCGCCGAGGCTGATGCGATAAATATACGTAGAGAGCACGTCGCCCGTCGAGAGGATGTAGTTGTTATAAAGGTTATACACCTGGTCGAAGTTGGAGACAAACAGCGACGCGAGATTCAGTATCAGCATGATGCAGATGCTGGGCATGATGCGCGGCAGCGTGATGTGCAGCAGCATGTCCTTGCGGTTTGCACCGTCGATGGCGGCGCTTTCATA
>CAZWUK010000025.1:0-12387 GCA_964636685.1 uncultured Oscillospiraceae bacterium | reverse complement strand
TTGTTCCTGCCGGCGTGCATGCGGTAATCCTTTTGTTCTTTTTGCTTGCGTTTACTGCCTGTATCAACGGACAAATTCATTTCCTCCATTGCAGCGACCTCCGGGGAAATTTATTAGTAATTATTAGCTATCTCGGTCAGCCTGTGACTTTGCAAATAAAAGGGATTGTTTTGCGTGGTTCAGCACGTGGAATTCGGTCATTTTTGCGGCATTGCCAGAGCCGGAGTGTTCTTTTTATAAGCGCATCATACTAAATCTTACGCAACAAGTCAATACGAGACGACGGAAAAGAAGATAATTTTTTTTTGCATTTTTGACAAAATTAGTTGATTTTTTCGCTAATAATCAACGCTAATATTGATACGCCGGAAAATAATACGGACTGCTATGTATAATCTGATACAGCGCCCTCCATCGCGCCGCCTTTCTTCCGCCGGGGGATGGACAAGGGGCAAAAGCGTGTTACAATGCTGTCAAATACATGTAATGGAGGAAAAGACGCCATGACGAAAAAAATCGGTTTCATCGGCTACGGACTGCGTTCGCGCACCATGATGAACGCTTTCCGGACGCTGGAAGCGGACATGCAGGTGGTCGCCATCGTCGATCCGCGCAAAGCGGAGATTGCGGAGGAGATCAAGGACGATCCGTATTTTTCGGGCGTAACGTTTTATGATACGGCGGAGGGGATGCTCAACACGGCAAAGCTCGACGGCGTATTTATCGGAACGCGCTGCTCGCAGCACGCAAGACTGGCAAGCCTTGTGCTGGAGCGCGATATTCCGCTGTTTTTGGAAAAGCCCGTTTGCATTAGCCAAGGACAGTATGAGCTGCTAAAGCGCGCCGCAGAAGGCAAGACCGGTCAGGTCGTCGTATCCTTCCCGCTGCGGGTCGCCGTCGCCGTACAGGAGATGAAGCGCATCGTCGATACCGGTACGCTGGGCAAGATCACCATGGTGCAGGCCATCAACAACGTTCCCTACGGCAGCGTGTATTATCACAGCTGGTATCGCGACCCCACCGAGACGGGCGGACTGTTTTTGCAAAAGGCGACCCACGACCTGGACTATATTCAATATTTAATCGGCGAAATCCCCGTGGACGCGTTCGCAAGAACGGCAAAGCTGCACTTTCGCGGCGACCGTGAGGCGGGGCTGCACTGCCCGGACTGCCCGGAATATCGCACCTGCCGCGAGAGCAGCTATGTGGTAGGCAAGATCTTGAAGGACGACGTACAGGGCGACTGCTGCTGCTTTGCAGAGGATACGGGCAACGAGGACGAAGCAAGCGCGATCTTCACCTGCAAGAGCGGCACGATCATCAGCTACAATCAGAATTTTATGGTCAAGAAGGGCGCGGCGCGGCGCGGCTGCCGCCTGATCGGCACGGAGGGCAGCGCGGAATTTGACTTTTACACCTCCGTGGTGCGCGAGGATCGGTATTTTACCCCGCAGACCGTGACGCATGAATTCAAGCTCGGCGCCGGACTGCACTTTGGCGGCGACGAGCGTCTGGCGCAGGAGTTTATGGAGCTGCTGGACGGCAAGACGCCCAAATCCGATCTGGCGGCGGGGCTTGCCAGCGCGGCGGTGTGCCTTGCGGCCAAGGCGTCGGCCGAGTCCGGCACGATCTGTCCGGTGCTGCTGTAAAGCGTATCTGACCGAAACGATCAATTCAACGGACGGTTTTCTGTAAAATAGCAGAGAACCGTCTTTTTTTCAGCACATTATTGACTGAAACGGTCAAAAGTGCTATTCTGATACAAACGGAAGGGAGCAGCTGCATGGCGGGAAAAAAAGTCAACGCGCATTTGGAACAGCTCATCGGGTTGCTGGACAACCGCGAGGAGCTGACGACCAGACAGATTATGGAGATCCTCTCGGTTTCGGAAAGCACCGCCCGGCGGCTCATCCACCTTTTGGCGCGCCGCGAGGATATGGCGCGCACCTTCGGCGGGGTCTGCCGCGTACCCGCGGGAGAAACGGAATACCGCTACGAACAGCTGGAAAAGCAGAGCCAGAGCGGAAAGCGCACCATCGCGCAGCGCGCGCTCTCCCTGATCCAAAATGGCGACGTGCTGTATATTGACGGCGGCACGACAAACGCCTGCCTTGCCGCTGCGCTGTGTGACGCCTGCCGCACGGGAAAACGGGAGAACATCACCGTGTTTACCAACTCACTTGTGACGCTCAATCTGCTGTCATCGGTTTGCAACGTCCATTGCGTCGGCGGGCGGTATCGCAAAAATCGCCGCGACTTTTGCGGCCAGCTTGCCGAAAACGCCGTCGCGGGGCTGCGGTTTTCCAGAGCCTTCCTCGGCGCGGACGCCTGCGAGACGGATCGCGGGTTTACCACGACCGATTTTGAGACGGCGCGCCTTTCTGCGGCGGTGCTTGCCAGCAGCGACAAAAGCTATGTGCTGGCAGACAACGATAAATTCCGGCGCACCTCGCTCGTGCCGTACGCCGCGCTCTCCGCCGTGAGCGGCGTTATCACCGACAAGCGCCCAGAACAGGCGCAATTGGAAGCGTATACGGCGGCTGGCGCCGCCTTTTTACCCTACACATCGAAATCATGAAATCGGAGGAAATTGTATGCTCGTCAACCTGTCCGAAATTTTGAAGGATACCCGTGAAAAAAAGTATGCGGTGGGACTCTTTAACTGCGTCACCCTCGAGATGACAAAGGGCATTTTGCAGGCGGCGGAGGAGCTGGAAAGCCCCGTCATCATCGGCCCTGCCGAGTGTCTGCTGCCCGGCGCAACGCTCAGTGAATATGCCGACATGATGCTTGGCATGGCAAAGCGCGCCAAGGTACCCGTCACGCTGCATTTTGACCACGGCTTTGATCCGGCGCTTGTGCGGCAGGCGGTCGATCTGGGCTTTGGGTCGGTCATGTATGATTGCAGCATGCTGCCGTTTGAAGAAAACGCCAAAAACATCCGCGACATGGTCGCCTACGCGCATAAGGCGGGCTGCTCGGTCGAGGCGGAGATCGGGCATGTGGGCTCCAACGGCTCCGCCGAGGCGGCGGTCAACCGCTCGATCTACACCGACCCCGAGGACGCGCTCCGCTTTGCGGCGGAGAGCCGCTGCGACGCGCTGGCGGTCGCGGTCGGTACGGCGCACGGCGTATACAAAAAAACGCCCTGCCTTTCGTATGATGTGCTGTCGAAGATCTCGAAAGCCTGTCCCGCGCCGCTTGTACTGCACGGCGGGTCGGGACTGACCGACGAGCAATTCCGACAAACGGTTTGCTGCGGCATTTCCAAGATCAACATCTTTACGCACAACAATCTCACGGCAGCCCGCGCGGCTCACGAAGCCTTCACCGAAGAAACCGGCGCATTTGAATTGATGCCCACGGTCACGGCGGCTGTCAAACGCGAAACGATGCACCTGATGCAGGTGTTCGGCAGCGACCATAAGGCGTGACGCCGATGCGGGAAACGAACAGGATTCTGGTATTTGACATTGGAACCAGCGCGGTGAAAACGGCGCTGTTTTCCGATACGCTGGAGCTTGTGGCGCTGTCCTCGACCGAATATCCGCTGTATACCGAGGGCGTGCGCGTAGAAGCAGACCCAAGCGCCTACCTTTCCGCCATGGCAAAGGGCGTGGCACAGCTATCGAAAAGGGATGGCGTAAAGGCAATCTGCATTACCACGCAGGGCGAGACGTATGTGCCGGTGGATGCGTCGGGTATGCCGCTCACCCGTGCGGTGGTGTGGCTGGACGCGCGGGCGACCGACGCGGCAAAGCGCATCGGCGAGGCTTTGCCCTGCCAGAGGTTCTATGAAACCACCGGATTGCCGGAGATCACCGGCGCACTGCCGCTTGCAAAGCTTGCCGCATTTTCACAGACACAGCAGGCGCTCTATGAAAAGACGGACAAATTTTTGCTGCTGGAGGATTACATCCGCTTTGTGCTGACGGGACGGGCGCTGACAAACGACAGCCTTGCCACCAGCACGGGCTGGCTCGACATCCGTACCGGCGGCTATTGGGAAGAAGCGCTTGCCGCTGCCGGCGTCTCAAAAAAGAAGCTGCCGGAGATCGCCGGATCGGGTGCGCCCGCGGGCGTGCTGCAAAACAGCGCCGCGTCGCTGCTTGGGCTGCAATCCGGCATTCCGGTCTTTACCGGCGCGATGGATCAGACCGCCGCCGCGCTTGCCGCCATTGCAGGCAGAAAAAACGTGGTCGCGGAAACCACCGGTACGGCGCATGTGCTGGCTGCGGCGACGCAAAGCCCCATTTTTCCGGCGGGACATCATACGACGGTCTACCGTCACGCACTGCCGGGGCAGTTTTTGTATCTGCCGATCGGAAACACCGCCGGTATGGCGCTCAAATGGTTTCGGCGGGAGTTTGCCATGCCCGGCGAAGATTTTATGCAGTTTGACGAGCTGGCACAAAAGGTACCGGCGGGCAGTGCGGGCGTGACGTTTTTGCCGTATCTTTCCGGCGCGGTCGATCCCTTTACGCTGCCGGATGCAGCCGCGTGCTTTTTCGGGCTGCGGCTGTCCACAACACGGGCGCATCTGGTGCGCGCCCTGCTCGAATCGACGGGCTTTGAGCTCAAGCAGTTTTTGCAGCAGCTCCGCAAGCTGGGGTGCGATACCTCATCGGTCGTCGCGCTGGGCGGCGGCGCAAAGAGCGCGGTGTGGTGCGGGATCAAGGCGGATATTATTGAACGCACTATCGAAACGCCGGTGCTCTCGGAAGCAACGGCGGCAGGCGCCGCGCTGCTTGCCGGTTGGGGATCGGGCTTGATCGCGTCCGGGGAATATCCCGAAGCGCTCACAAAAACCGCCGCTGTCTTTGAACCCAACCCAGAGCATTACGAAGCCTGCCGCGAAGCGTTTTCCCGCTACAATGCGCTTTTGACAGCGCTTTTGCCCATTTATCGAGACTGACTTTCGGCAAGGAGGATTTTTATCATGCAGTCACAGCAAAAACCGTGTCTTGGCGTACTGGCGCTGATGCTCGAAGCCTACGAACCGCTGTTTCCCGGCATTACCGAGCGGCAGCACAAGTATCTGACGGGGGTATTGAACGGGCTCTCCGATACGGCGGACTTTGTGTTTCCGAAAATCGCGCTCACCCGCGAGGACACCGAAGCGCTGACGGAGCAGTATAACCGCGACCATCTCGACGGGATCGTGATCTTTTTATTGAGCTACGCGCAGGGACAGTATCTTGTGCGCGCCATGCAGAACAACCGCCTGCCGCTGGCGCTGGCGCTGATCCAACCCGACGAAACGGTCGGCGACGATTTTGAGGAGCTGGAATTGACCGTCAATCAGGGTATTCACGGCTCGCAGGACAATGTAAACTGCTTGATGCGCGCCAAGATCCCGCTGGCGATCTTTGCCGGAAGCCGAACGGACGGCACGCTGAAAGCCTTTATCGCCGACTTTGGCGCGGCGGCACAGACCATGCAGAAAATGCGCCGGATGCGCGTGGGTATCATCGGCAAGCTTCCCGGCATGGGCGATGTGGTGACGGACGATATGGCGTTTTACCGCAAGCTGGGCCCTGAATTTGTGTACGATTCGATCGGCGCGGTGACAAAGTGCTGTGAAACGGTCACAAAAGAGGAAATTGACGCGCGCGTTGCGCTGGATGAGACGATCTTTGACATCGACGAGAAGCTGCCAAGAGAGCGCCACGCTTACGCGGTGATGCTGTATCTCGGCATTAAAAAGTATCTGGAGCAAAACGGGTATGACGCGTATACCATCCACTTTGATGAATTCGGCGCGGACGGACGCTATACGCAATTGCCGCTGCTTGCAGCAAGCCATCTGCTTGCCGACGGCTACGGCTACGCTGCCGAGGGCGACGCAAGCTGCGCGGCGATGGGCGCGGCGATGCACGCGCTGTGCGGCGAGTCAAACTTTTCGGAAATGTACATGATGGATCTCAAGCGCAACGCCATTTTGCTGTGCCACGCGGGCGAGGGCAACTGGGCGACCTGCCGCAAGGACAAAAAACCGTTTTTGATGGATCGCGTTTTCAATGAAGGCGGGCTGTCCAATCCGCCGACGCCGATCTTTGCGCCGCGTCCGGGCAAAGCTACGGTCATGAGCCTTGTGCATGTGGAGGGTGAAAAATTCCGGCTGGTGGCGGCGCACGGCGAGATTCTCGACAAGTGTGATCTCAAAAAATGCGACATGCCGTATATGTTTTTTGCGCCAGAATCCGGCACGACAAGCTGCGTTAAGCAGTGGCTGGAAAACGGCGGAACGCACCATGAAACCATCGTGCTGGGCGATTGGCGGGAGCGGATTCGCCTGTTCTGCCGCTTGATGGACATCGAACTCAAAGAGGTTTGACGGATTTGTCTGAGAAAGGAAAGAAAGTAGCATGCTGAAAAACATCTGTTGTTCCCTGACCGACCTTGTGGGAAAGGACTATATTGCCGCCGTGATCGATGCGCGCGTTGCATTGACCGGCGAGGATCCGAACGTGCTGTTTGCCGTTGCGGAGGAACAGGCGGCGTTTTATCCGGAGGCGTTTGCAGCGCGGCAGGAGATGCTGATGCAAAAAATCGGAAGCAGGGTGACGCCCGCGTTTTCCAATACGCAGCAGGGCGCGTCCACGGATTCCTACCGTGCCGCGCAGCACAGCAGCGCAGCGCCGCTTTCGGGACTCGGGTGCTTCCGCGTGGGGGAGGACGGACGGCTGTATTTTGCCGGCAAGAGCGAGCATTATCACATTCCGCTCGGACACAGCTTCCCCGGCTATCAGCTCATCGAGAACGCCAAAATGCTCGGCATTCCCAACGCCACGCACAACAACACCCGCGGCTATATCACAAGACTGACGGAAGCCAGCCTGATCGCCGCGGCAAACGGCGTGTCTGTTGACGATGAAAAAACCATGAAAGACCTGCTCGAGAAAAAAGAACCCGGCGTGATGAACCGCGTCATCAATCTCGAAACCGGCTCGCTTGCCGTAGAAGCCGCCATCAAGATGATGCTGTCGCGGTTTTATGCAATCGACGGCAAACCCGCAAAGTACGCGGGTCGTACGCCGGTATTCTTTGTGATGGCGGATAACGCGGGCGGTATCACCGCAGGCTATCACGGCACGACCGTGCTTGCGCAAACGCTGCGCGGACTGTGGCCCGCATTTTTGGAAAAAGCCGAGGAAAACGGGCTGTACCGCGTGGTCAGCGTACCGCTGGGCGACGAAAAAACCTTTGCAGACGCGATGCAAAAATGGAATCAGCCGCCCTATAAGACGGCAGGCTTTTTGCATGAGATCATCATGATGAACTACGGCGGCATCCGGCAGCAGGAAGCGTTTTTGCAGGCTGCGTACCGGGCGTGCCGTGCGTCGGATACGCCGGTGCTGTGCGACGAGATCCAGTCCTGCGCGTGGTACGACGGATTGTTTCTATTCCGAAAATACGGCTTGACACCGGACTTTGTGTCCATCGGCAAGGGATTCCCGGGCGGCAACTATCCGGCAAGCAAGGTGCTGGTCAGCGGCGCGTTTGATTCGCTCAACCAGTTCGGCGCGCTGGTCACCAACGGGCAGGAGGAGCTGGCCAGTCTTTCTTATTTAATAACCATGGCATTTATCAAGGCAAACGGTGCGCACATTGCCGAAACCGGCGCGTACTATCATGAAGGGATCGAGCGCCTTGCCAAAAAGCACCCCAATATCTGCGCCGGCGCAGAGGGCGACGCGCACATGAGCGCGCTGTGTTTTGAAAACGTGGACGAAGCGGTGGACTTTTGCAAAAAGCTTTCTGATGAATACGGCGTGGACATCAGCGCGCAGACCTACAAGCCCAACTGTCCGCCCGTGGCGCTGACAAAGCTGCCGCTGATTGTCACAAAGACCATGGCGGACAAACTCTTGTCGGATATGGAACACTGCCTGACGGAAATGGAGCATTGAGCGATGAAAAACGAACCTGTAAAATTTGCCGTAATCGGCTGCGGTCTGATGGGCCGCGAGTTTGCAAGCGCATCCTGCCGCTGGCTGCACCTGTTGGGCGATCTGCCGCGCCCGGCCATTATCGCCGCGTGCGATCTGAACCCCGATAACCTCAATTGGTTCCGGCAAGTACCCGACACCAAGTATTTTTACAGCGATTATCACGAGATGCTGCAAAACCCCGAGGTCGAGGCGGTTTACTGCGCCGTGCCGCATCATCTGCACGAAACGGTTTACTGCGACGTGATCCGTGCGGGCAAGCACCTGATCGGTGAGAAGCCGTTCGGCATGGATCTTGCCGCGTTTGCCGGTATCCAAAAGGCGATCGACGAGCACCCGGAGGTGTTTGTACGCTGCGCGAGCGAATTCCCGTTTTATCCCGCCGTGCAGCAGATGGTGCGCTGGTATCAAGAGGGCGCGTTCGGTCAGATCATGGAGGCGCGCTTTGCCATCAAGCACTCCTCGGATATGGATCTCAACAAGCCGATCAACTGGAAACGTCAGCTTTCTGCCAACGGCGAATACGGCTGCATGGGCGATCTTGGCATCCATACGCAGCATCTGCCGTTCCGGCTGGGGCTGCACCCGGTCACGGTCAGCGCGCAGCTTTCCAATGTGGTCAAGACAAGACCCGACAAGGAAGGGAATCCCGTCCCCTGCGAAACGTGGGACAACGCGACGCTGCTGTGCGGCGGTCAAAACGCGGCAGGCGACGAATTTCCCATGCTCTTTGAGATGAAGCGCATGGCGCCCGGCTGCACCAACTCCGTGGAATACGAGATCAGCGGACTCAAGATGGCGGCAAAATTCTCCACCGACGATCCCAACGCCATCCACTTTACGAAAAATGACGGTCGCGAGCAGGCGTGGAGCCGGCTGGTGGTCGGCGCAAAGCCGATCTTCCCGTCCATCACGGGAAATATCTTCGAATTCGGGTTCTCCGATTCGCTTTTGCAAATGTTTGCGGCGTTCGTAACGGAGCTTCGCGGTCTGCCGTGCCCGTTTGGGGGCTTCCGACCCGAGGAGGCAAAGGAGAGCCACCGGCTGTTGACCGCCGCGCTGATCGCGCAAAAGGAACAGCGGCTTGTCAAACTATCCGAGCTGTAAGGAGGGCATTATGCTGCACTTTTCCCATGGCGCAACCGCCAAAAGCTGGGAGCGCTTGACCATCTATACGCCTAAAAAACGTCCCGGCTTTGTCGCGTGGACAACGGCGTTTCCGTATGCCGACGGACGGGTGGGGCTATCCTTCAAGGAAACGGTCGCCTCGCCCGATCCCCACTACCGTCCGCCGAAGCTTGAGATGGGCGAAGCCGTCGGCGCGCCGGTCTCCTATTGCTCGGTGGAATGCGGCAGTGAGACGGAGCGCTCCTACCGCGTCTACTGCGTTTCCGGCGACGGCGGCAAAAGCTTTACGGAAACGGGTCGCTGTCCGCTGGACGAAGGCTCGTTTTGCAACGTCGGCATGCCGGACGGCAGCATCCTGGGCTACGATGTGCCGCGGCTGAACGAAGAAGGCACCGGCTGGTGCGCGTGCATCAAGATCAGAAAGAGCACCGACGGCGGCACGACGTGGACGCCCTGCGGCGAGCTTTTGACCGGCACCGCGCCGTATCTTTGGCGCGTACGCATCCTAAAGGACGGCACAATACTGCTGCTGCTCAGTCTCTACGGCACGCCGTGGGGTGGAACACAGGAGCGCACCACGCGCAACACCATGCTGCCAGGCGAAAGCTACATCAGAAAGATCCAGACCTGTTTTATGGCAAGCCGCGACGGGCTGCATTTTACAGGCCCGCACTATGTGCTGCCGGGGATCGGCGCGCACGAATACGACGTTGCCGAATGCCCGGACGGGCGGCTGCTGTTTATCGCGGGCGACGTACAGGCAACGCCTGTGGGTCGGCAGTTTGTCACGCGCGACGGGGAACGCTACATCAACGGCACGCTGTACGGCATCTATCGCGGCGCGCCCGAGGATCCCAAAAAGAATCCACAGGGCGGCTTTGTGCCGGAGAGCCTTGTGATGCTGCCGGACGGGATGCTCGTGGGAAGCCGCAGAAACAAGCCCTATGCCGCAAGCGTGGACTTTGGCGAAAACTGGTATGAGATCGACGGGCTGCCAACGAGCCTGTATCAGCCGTTTTTGATGGCGCTTTCGGACGGTACGGTGCTGAATTTCGGGCATCGCGGCGGGGACAGCGCCTTGGGACAGGAGGATATGGTCATCGGCGTGGATCGCTTCCAAGTGAAAAACGGTCTGCCCGCCGCCTGCTCTTTGCGCTTATCGCGCAGCTTTTCACTCGACGGGACGCGCTATATCAACGCCTTTGCGGCGCGTCTGACCACGGGAAAAACGCCGGTTGCCGGAGAAACGGTGCTGTTTCGCGCATCGCCCGTGTGGAATGACGACGGGAGCGTCAACACCGACCCGCAGGAGCTTTCAAAGATACAGCTTTCTGCCGTGACCGATGAAAACGGCATGGCAAGCATCGCGCTGCCGATGTTTGACGGCGTCCCCGACATCCATTGCTACTATAATATTGACGTGATCTACCGTCCGACGGGGAAAGGCTATGCGCCCTGCGACGGGCCCATGATGTGCGTTGCCGCCATGACGCCAAAGCGCCGCTGCCGCTATCCGTACGACGCGTATTTTGCCGAAGGGAAGCTCTTTGTTTCGCCGCGCGTGACAGACGAAGTGCCGGATGCGATTGACAAGCTTAACAACATCGCCGGATCAAACGAGATTCCGGCGGACGCGTTGCCCGAAAAGCTTGTGCAGCTGCTGGAAAAAGCCAATGTTCTTACCAAAAAGGACGGCGCGCTGCACTGGTATCGCAGCACCCACGCAGAACAGCCGCTTGTCGAAGCGCTCCCCATGGGCAGCGGCGACTGGTACGAATAAGGGGATCGAATTGCAACAAACAGGGGCGTCGCCGGCAAAACGGCGACGCCCCCCTTTATCTGCTTTAGTCTGCGCTATTTCGCGTTTCAGCTTTCATCGCTCCACTGGAGGGAGCGACGCACCGCGCGGTGCCAGTCGGCAAGCTTCTTTTGGCGCACATCCTCCGTCATGCTCGGCTGATAGATGCGCTCTGATTTCCACCGGCTTGCAATATCGTTTGTATCGCGGAATACGCCCACGGCAAGTCCCGCAAGGCAGCAGGCGCCAAGCGCCGTCGATTCCACACAGCGCGGCCGGTTGACGGGGATATTGAGCAGATTGCTCTGAAACTGCATCATCATATTGGACACGGATGCGCCGCCGTCCACGCGAAGCTCTCTGATGGGCAGACCGCTGTCCTTTTCCATCGTATCGGCAAGATCCCAGATCTGGTAATCGATCCCCTCGAGCACGGCGCGGGCAAAGTGCGCTCTTGTCGTGGCGCGCGTAATGCCGACGCACACGCCTCTTGCGTACATATCCCAGTGCGGCGCGCCAAGCCCCGTGAAGGCGGAAACAAAGTATACGCCGCCCGCGTCGGGAACGGATTCTGCCAGCGTGTCGCATTCCCGCGCGCTGGAAATGAGTCCCATATCGTCCCTAAGCCATTTGATGGCGCTGCCGGCGTTAAAAATACTGCCCTCCAGGGCATAATAGACCTCGTCCCCAATGCCCCAGGCAATGGTGGTGAGCAGGCGGTTTTTGCTCTCGATGGGCGCCTTTCCGGTGTTCATCATCAAAAAACCGCCCGTGCCGTAGGTGCATTTTGCCTGACCCGTCTCAAAGCATGCCTGTCCGAACAGCGCGGCCTGCTGATCGCCCGCGGCGCTCGCAATCGGTACGCCGCCCAACGCTTCCAGCCCCAGCATGTGCGGGCGAACCGTGCCGTAAACACAGCTGGAGGGCATGACCTTGGGCAGCATGCAGCGCGGAATATTAAGGCGTTTTAGCATGGTTTCGTCATAGTCGAGCTTATGGATGTCAAAGAGCATCGTGCGCGCGGCGTTGGAATAATCCGTCACGTGCTCGCCCGTCAAATTCCAGATCAGCCACGTATCGACCGTGCCAAAGAGCAGCTCGCCGTTTTCAGCGCGCTGCTGCCCGCGATCGATGTGGTCGAGGATATAGCGGATCTTGGTCGCGGAAAAATACGCATCGATCAAAAGCCCTGTAGTCTTTTGCACATGGTCGGAATAGCCCTCTGCCACCAGCTTTTCGCATAGCGGCGCGGTGCGGCGGCACTGCCACACGATCGCGTTATAGACTGGCTGACCGGTGGCTTTATCCCACACAATGGTGGTTTCGCGCGGGTTAGTGACGCCGATGGCGGCAACGTCACCCACCTGCACGTTGGCAAGCTTCAAAACGTCTGCCGCCGCCTGCTTTTCCGTTTCCAGAATATCGAACGGATCGTGCTCCACATAGCCGTCCGCCGGATAGATCTGCCGAAATTCATACTGGGTGCTGTTGACGATGTTTCCCGCAAGA
>CAZWUK010000024.1:4856-26632 GCA_964636685.1 uncultured Oscillospiraceae bacterium | reverse complement strand
GATCGTACCGACGTTAACGTGCGGTTTCGTTCTCTCAAATTTTGCCTTTGCCATTACGAAAACATCCTCCTAAATCATTGTGTGTTACCCGCGTGCGGAATTTTGTAACGGCAGCGGGCAGAATCAAAGCACCAGAGGTGCTGGAGCGGGTGATGGGAATCGAACCCACATAGCCAGCTTGGGAAGCTGGAGCTCTACCACTGAGCTACACCCGCATTTTTTTGCTGACTGTCGCGGTCTGCGGACGCCGTTACCGATCCGCGTCTCCTGACAACTCCACGATAGTATCCATATTCTATCGGCTTTTCATCAAAAAGTCAACAGCAGAAGCACCTGCGCGTTCCTGTTTTACAACATTGTCACGCCCTGCCTTTTCCCTGTCGCAGCGCGGCAATTTTTCCGCTTCTTTTGACGGATGCGGACGACCTCTGTCGGGCGTGCAGGAGACGGTGTGATCCGTGGCGAATACCCTACCACCAACAAGGGGGAATACTGTATGGCGCTGTTCACCTATCCGACCGAAACGCCCGCTCAACGCAGGGAAAGAGCCGACGACAGGCAGCTTTTATCGCTGCCGGCAGACCGGATCCTGCCCAATCCCTTCCAGCCTCGCAAGCAGTTTGACGACGCGGACATTTCCGAGCTCAAGTCCTCGATCGCGCAAAACGGACTGATCCAGCCGCTGATTGTGCGGCGGGTGCAGGGCACGTATGAGCTGATTGCCGGCGAACGGCGGCTGCGCGCCTGCCGTCTTCTCGGTATGCGCGAGATCCCGTGCATCGTGCAGTATGCCTGCGACGAGAGCAGCGCCATGATGGCGCTCATCGAAAATCTTCAGCGGCGGGATCTGCATTATTTTGAGGAAGCGGAGTGCTACCGCCAGCTTCTGCGCGTCTACGGCATGACGCAGGAGGCGCTTGCTGTGCGCATTGGAAAAAGCCAATCCTTCCTTGCCAACAAGCTGCGCCTTTTGCGCCTGTCTCCCGCCGTCCGGCGCAGCATGATCGATGCGGGGCTTTCCGAGCGGCACGCAAGGGCGCTGCTGCGATTGCGGGACGAGCAGCTGCAATTGCAGCTTGTCGAACGCATCGGGGAAAAGAAGCTCACCGTCAAGGAGACGGAGCGCCTGGTCGACCGTACCATCGACTCGGTCACGCCCGCACCGCACCCCAAGCTGCTGCGATTGCTCAAGGATTACCGCCTGTTTGTCAACTCCGTGAAATGCGGCGCCGAGCAGCTGCGCGACGCGGGGCTGTCCGTCGAGATCGTTCAGACGGATCTGACAGACGGCGTGGACATGCTGCTAAGGGTGCGAAAGTGACGCGATAAAGGCCGCGCCCGCAAGCGCCGCCTGCGTCAGATTGCCAAAATGACGCCCCTGTTTCCGGCATAGTATGCCGACAGCGCGCCCATGGGGAAGATGTGCGTCTCGGCGATGCTGTACCGTTCGTTGGCGAGCTCGGCCACGTACTGCGCGCCCTCCGGATTGTTGCAATGCGTGATTACCAGCGTGCGTCCGGTGGGATCCTGCCGTCTTGCAATCTGCTCCACCATCGCCGTCAAAGCCTTGCGTTCGCCGCGCACCTTCTGGAAGATCTTGATCTGCCCTTCGCCGTCGTCGCCGCAGATGGGGGTAATCGACAGCAGCTTTGCCACAACGCCCGCGATTTTGCTGATACGTCCCGAGCGGATAAAATTCTCAAAATGCTGGATAACAAACAGCGTGGACATGGAATCTCGAAACGCCTCAATGCGCTTTACCGTCTCGGCAAACGGCGTACCCACCGCCGTCATCTTGGCAAGCTGCATCGTCAAGAGGATCTCCCCCGCGCTGGCGGAGCGTGAGTCAACCACGTGCAGCCGCCGTTCCGGATGATGCTCGACAATATCGCGCATGCCGATGCGCGCGCTGTTGTACGACCCGGAAAGACGGGCCGAAAGCGTCACGCAAAAACCCTCCGCAGCGTCGCCGAACGCCTTCTCAAACGCTTCCGGCGCCGGACAGGCGGAGGTCGGATTCTGGGACATGTCCTCCATATCGCGCAGCATCGCCGCAAGATCTACGCCGTCGCGATCGACATATTCCCGCTCTCCGAAATGCAAGGACAGTGGAACGGTTGGTACGCGGTACTCGCCCTCCCGCACGTCGCAGCTGCTGTCAGCGATCAAAACACGTTTCTCTTCCATGTCTGTTATCCTTTCTCATAATCCGCAAAAGCATACGGATCGATCCTCATATGGTATTAAAAACTACATGTTCTGGTATTATATGCGTATTTTAAGCCTGATTGTACCACGTGCATCGAAATTCGACAATGGGTCTTTTCGTTTGTTCACATTTTCGGCAAATTGCGCGCGATAAGTTCATCTATTCGCCGAATTCCGCCGTTTTCCCCGTCCCCGGAATAAGGCTTTTGGCAATCCGTCAAAACCTGTACAGCGCGCGCAACAACGGGAGGGCCCGAAAAGACTCTCCCGCTGTCGCTGCATTCCATTCATTATTTACAGGTCTTTTTCTCGCGCTTCGGCTATCGGCGGCACAAAACCGCGCGATCCGTTTTTAATATCGTTCTCCAGCCTCCAAATCAAGGCTTTCCTGCCGGCGCAACCCGTTTTCCTTGTCCGCGTTCATCCGTCGTCCTGTGTTGTTTCTTCTATTGTTACTTCTTCCCCGCGGCGGGAGAGCGCAAAGCTGCGGCGCTCCGCCGGGGCAGACTGCCCATCGCTGTATTCCGGAATCCGCTGGTTTTCGAGCGTCAAAAGCACCTGTCCGTCTGCGCTCCATTCCAGAACGAAGCGATGATACCCAGGCGCTTCTCCGGCGGCAAAGGGAACGCCCTCCCCCGACGCCGTATCTTCTCGGACAAGCCGCATGACGTCCGGGTCGGAGATATGGCACGTCCACCGGTATGGGATCGCGCCGTTCTCATAGAGCGCAACCAACACCTGACCGCCTTCCGCGTACACCGCCGGAGCGGTTTCGCATTCTCGAAAGAGCGCCTCCGCGGACGCTGTCGGCGCGGGCGTCTCCCCGTCGTTTGCATTCTCGCTCGGTAAAATGCAGGCGGACAAAAGCAACGCCGCCGGCAGGCAGAGTAAAAGCCTTCGGTATTTCATCCCTCGCTCCTTTGCGCCGCTTTGTGGCAAAACGCCGCCCCCGGATCCGTTATCAGACTTGATCTCTGCTTCCGGCGAGCTTACAGCACCCGTCCGCAAGCGGAGCAGAATTTGCTTCCCGGCGTTACGGACGCGCCGCAGTCCGGGCATTGGTTGGTCAGCTTGGCTCCGCACATATTGCAGAATGCCGAACCGGCGGGGAGTATCGCTTTGCAGCCGGGGCAAACCACCGTACCCTCGGGCACCACCGCGCCGGCGCCGACGACGACCGGCGGTCTTCCGCCTGCCAGAATGCTCTTTTCAATGACGTCGAAAATCTCTGCGGGAAGCTTTTTCTGGTTATACGCGCCAAGCCCCGCGGTGATCGCGAGCGGCCATGCCACAAACCAAGCCAATGCGCCCGCGCCGATCTTGTCCGCCCATTGTCCTTCGCCGATCGTAACATTCAGGGTGTCGGACATCAGCACCATGCGCACGGTGATGGCAAGGCGCATGCCGGATATCGTTTTCCATCCGTCCTTGGCCTGACTGCCCTGTATCACATATCCGTCCGTTGTTGCCGAGGACTGGATCTCCATCCCCTTTGTGCCGGAAAGAAAGTTCTGCACCGCATCAACCACCATTTGAAGGCGCATGCCTTCACCAAGCCGGAACATTCTTGATTCATTTGCCATTTTCGCGTCCTCCTGTTAATAAAAATATTGTGTGTTGAAATGCCGGATACCATGTTGAAACGCCGCCGTCACCAAGAGCCGTACAGTCGATATGCCGCAAGAATCGCTTCCTCCCCCGTGATCCGATCCTTGGGACGGAACGCGCCGTTTGCAGCTTCCAAAAGCGGTTTGTCATTTGCAAAGCTTCGCTGGGCGAGGCAGAAAGCGACCGATGTATAGTACGAGCCGCAAAGGATCGTGTCAATGGCTTTGTCCATCTCCTCCGTGCCGTCGTATGCCTGAAAAAGCTCGTCTGTTTTTGCAAGCTCACGGCACAGCGCGCTCTCCCATCGATTTTTTGCGATAGCAATGTGAGAACGGCTCTGCGCGTTCAAATCCGCGTATACGTTGCGTACGGCAATCGGGTCGGGCGGCGCATGCGTTCCGATGGCGAGCGAGGCGTTTGCATCAAGCTTCGTCCAAATATGTGTGCAATAAAGCCAATACGCGGCTTTCTCCCGGGTCATTTGCTCGTTGGTGGCGGCTGCTGCCGCGGCGGTCAGCGCGGGGCACGCGTTTCCCGTCTCTTTCCTGCATACGTTGGAAAGAAGCGCCAGCAGCTCTTTCTCCGTCACAGATCGGTTCAATCCATCCGCCAGCTCCGCCGGAACGACGCCCAGCGCCAGAGCCTGCTGTATCTCTTGCGATTGCCGCGTCAGCAGCGCGACGGCTACGCCGCACAAAAGCAACGCTGCGGCGGCCATCAGCATCCAGCGCAATCGCTTTCTCCTGCGCCTGGCGGGTACCGTTATCTCTGTTTGCGCTGCCTGTTCGGGCCATTCCCCCGTCTTGCCCGTCGCGTCCGTTCGTATATCCAGCAGCTCGTCGGATGAAACCTTGAACAGCAGGCATAGCTGCCGCAACCGCTGCATGTCCGGCTGCACCTTTCCCGTTTCCCATTTGCATACGGTTTGGCGGCTGACAAGCAGCGCTTCCGCCATCTCGTCCTGCGTCATACCGTGTTTTTTTCTCAGCGCGCGCAGCTTGTCCTTGAGTTCCATCCGATTCCTCCGCCGTATGTAAAAATAATACGGTATTCGTCCGTCTTTTACAATCGCCGAACAGGTACAGCGCTGTAAACAGTGGTTTACAAAACGGGAAACCAGTAAGTGGAAACGCGTCCGAACGGAGTCGAACGCGCTTTTTGCGTTATTCTTATGACAATTCCTTCACGAAGCAGCGGCGGCGCTTGTGCTGCTCATGTTCAAACAGCTTCCATTGCGCCTGAACCTTATCGTTGAGCTCCAGCGTGGGGCCTGTCTCGGCATATCGAAAGCCCGCCGCAATGCACTTTCTCAAAATGCTGTCCATGACGATGGCGTTGACTCCCGAGCCCTGCAATTCCGGCGTGACGCCGATGAGCAGCATGTCAACGGTGTCATTTTTGCCCTTGAGCGCACGAACCACCGGAATCCAGCCGAATGGCACCAGATTGCCGCCGCATTGGCGCTGCGCTTTGTCCAGCGCGGGGCAGCAAATGCCGAAGGCGACCATTTCATCCTGTTCGTTATAGACAAAGCAGGTGGTGCGCTTATCGACCATGGGACGGAATTCCCCGACGTATTTGGTAATCTGCCGCTCTGTCATCGGCACCATGCCGAACAGCGCATAATATGCCTGATTGTAAACGGTAAACATATCGCGCACAAGCGTCTTGATCGGCTTTTGCCCGATATCGACGGTATGCAGATTTTTGCGTGCCATGACGTTCTTTGCAATCTTGGACAGCCGCTCGTTTGGCTCCTTGGGCAGCGTGATGCGGTTTTCCACCCAATCGACTTCCTTGACGTAGCCGAGCCGCTCCAGCTGTGCGATGTAATACGGATGGTTATAATAGGTAATGAACAGGCTCAGCCGGTCGAACCCCTCCACCAAAAGCCCCTCTCGATCCATGTCCGAAAAGCCCAGCGGGCCATGCACTGCGACGCATTCCTTCTCCTTTGCCCAGCTTTCCACCGCAGCAAACAGCGCATCCACAACCTCGTCGTCATCAATGAAGTCCACATGCGTAAAGTTCATATAACGGCGCTGAAATTTCTGGTTCGCCTTATCGTTCAAAATCGCGGCGATCCGCCCGACGATCTTGTTGCCGCGATAGGCCAGAAAGCACCTTGCATCGCAGTATTCAAAGGCGGGGTTCTTATCGCGCTGCATGTCCGCCACCTGACTGGACAGGATGTCGGGCACATAATACGGGTTGTCGCGGTACAAATCCAGCGGGAACTCCATAAACTTGACAAGATCGCGTTTGGATTCCGCTTGTTTGATTGTGACCAATACAGTATACCCCCGATCAAAATTCGATTTATCATAGCATAATTCAACGCAAAAGAAAAGAAATTGTGACAAATTTCCAGAATCCTTAAGAATTTTGGCGCCCTTCCTGCCGGCCGCCCCATTTGACAGCCAGTAGCCCTTGCAATATAATATTGAAGCACAAACAGACAGAAAGCGCGTGCCGGCCCACCGCGATCCGATTTTTTGATCGCGGTCGAATGCGTGCACACGTTTCTTTCCCAAAATACACACAAGGAGAAACACCATGGAAGAATGTACGCATGATTGCAGCAGCTGCGGCGCCTCCTGCGGCAGCCGTGAGGGCGCTGAGACGATTCAAAAAGAGAAGCCGGCCGAGGGCACGAACATCAAAAAGGTGATCGCGGTCGTTTCCGGCAAGGGCGGCGTGGGCAAGTCGCTCGTGACCTCCATGCTGGCGGTGCTTTCCCAGCGGCAGGGCAAAAAGACGGCGATTCTCGACGCGGACATCACCGGCCCCTCCGTCCCCAAGGCCTTTGGGCTCAAGGAAAAGGCGGTCGGCTGCGACCTGGGCATTCTTCCGGTCACGACCAAAACCGGTATTGAGGTCATGTCGCTGAATCTTCTGCTGGATTCGGAGACTTCGCCCGTGGTGTGGCGCGGCCCCGTCATTGCGGGCGCCGTCACGCAATTCTGGACGGACGTACTGTGGAACGATGTGGACGTCATGTTCATCGATATGCCGCCGGGAACGGGCGACGTGCCGCTGACGGTGTTTCAATCCCTGCCGGTAGACGGCATTGTCATCGTGACCTCGCCGCAGGAGCTTGTGACCATGATCGTGGAAAAAGCGGTCAATATGGCCAAGATGATGAAGATCCCCGTGCTGGGCATCGTGGAGAATATGAGCTACCTCAACTGCCCCGACTGCGGCAAGCGCATCGAGGTCTTTGGCAAAAGCCGCGTGGAAGAGACGGCGAAGGCGTTCGGCATCGCGCAATTTGCGCGCCTGCCCATCGATCCCAAGTTTGCGGGCGGCTGCGACGAGGGCTTGATCGAGCTGTTTGACTGCAACGCGCTCGACGCGCTGGTTGAGAGCCTGCTCCCGGAGGACGACGCGTGACCGATCGAGTGGAAAAAGCCCGGGCGCTCTTTCGCTCCGGTTACAATTGTGCGCAGGCGGTCTTTTGCGCCTTTGCCGAGGAGCTTGGCATCGACGAAACCACCGCGCTCAAGCTCAGCTCGAGCTTTGGCGGCGGCGTTGGCAGGCTGCGCGAGGTTTGCGGCGCGTTCTCGGGGTTTGCGATGGTAGCGGGACTGGTCAACGGCTACGACGACCCGAACGATCCGGAAGCAAAAAAAGCGCATTACGCCTTGATCCAGCAAAAGGCTGCGGAGTTTCAAAAGCTGCACGGCTCTGTCGTGTGCCGCGAGATCCTCAAGGATACCAACGCGTCCATGACCGGCGATCCCGAAGCGCGCACGCCCGAATACTATGCCGCCCGCCCCTGCGAGCGCTGCGTAATCGACGGCGCGATTCTCGCCGAAGAAACCCTACTTCTTTTTCACGAGAAAAAGAAGTAGGCAAGAAAAAGCGAAGATCACTCCGGCTTATCAGGACGGACAGAAATGCCTGTCCTTGTTTTTTTTGCTTCGGAGGACGCGAGAGCCCGCCTTCTTTTTCACGAAAAAAAGAAAGCAGGCAGGAAAAATCGAAGATCACTCCGGCTTATCAGGACGGGCAGAAATGCCTGTCCTTGTTTTTTTGCTTCGGAGGACGCGAGAACCCGCCTTCTTTTTCACGAAAAAAAGAAAGCAGGCAGGAAAAATCGAAGATCACTCCGGCTTATCAGGACGGGCAGAAATGCCTGTCCTTGTTTTTTTGCTTCGGAGGACGCGAGAACCCGCCTTCTTTTTCACGAAAAAAAGAAGGTGGCAAGAAAACACGATGTAAAAATGTGTCTGCGGTATCTGGGAAAAGCGTCTGCGGCAGTCCAGCTTCCGCATTGCTTCAAAAATGGACGTAGAAATTATATATTGTAGAGGAAAATATATAAAATGCAGGACAAAAGTGAAAAAATTGCATTTTGCGGTGTAACTGCTCAAAATTACTTGAAAGCCTTGCCGCGTTTGGATATAATACAAAATAATGGGGAGAAAGAGATTTCTCGCCAGTACACCTTGCAGCAACACCGAAAGGAGTCTATATCATGAATCTGACCAAGTATGTTGAATCCCTCGGGATCATCGCTCCCGAGGCCGTGTACCGCAACCTCTCTCCTGCGCAGCTTGTCGAAAAGGCGCTGGAGCGCGGCGAGGGTACGCTTTCCGAAACCGGCGCGCTCGTCGTTTATACCGGCAAGTACACCGGTCGTTCCCCCAACGACCGCTTTGTGGTGGATGATCCGTCCGTCCATAAGGAGATCGACTGGGGCAAGGTCAACGTTCCCATCACCCGTGAAAAGGCCGACGCCATCTATAACCGTCTGGTCAGCTACCTCCAAGGACAGGAGATCTTTATCTTCGACGGTTTTGTCGGCGCAGATCCCGCCCATGCGCTGTCCGTTCGCGTCGTCAACGAAATGGCGAGCCAGAACCTCTTTATCCATCAGCTGTTGATCCGTCCCACCGAGGAGCAGCTTGCCTCCTTCAAGCCGGGCTTTACCATCATCGCAGCCCCGGGCTTCAAGTGCATCCCCAAGGTTGACGGCACCAATTCCGAAGCGGCGATCATCGTTGACTTCAAGAATAAGCGCGTTGTCATCGCGGGTTCGCAGTATGCCGGCGAGATCAAAAAGAGCGTATTCTCCGTGATGAACTACCTCATGCCGCATCAAGGCGTGCTGCCCATGCACTGCTCCGCCAACATCGGCGAAGGCGGCGACTCCGCGCTGTTCTTCGGTCTTTCCGGCACCGGCAAGACCACGCTGTCTGCCGATCCCAACCGTAAGCTGGTCGGCGACGACGAGCACGGCTGGAGCGACAACGGCATCTTCAATTTCGAGGGCGGCTGCTATGCCAAGTGCATCAACCTCTCCAAGGAGAATGAGCCCCAGATCTGGGACGCGATCAGGTTCGGTTCGCTGGTCGAAAACGTCGTGATGGATCCCGACACCCGCAAGCTGGACTTTGACGACGGCAGCCTGACGGAGAACACCCGCGTGGGCTATCCGGTTGACTACATTCCCAACTGCGTCATCCCCGGCGTCGGCGGTCAGCCCAAGACCATCGTCTTTTTGACCGCGGATGCGTTCGGCGTCGTTCCGCCGATCTCCAAGCTCGATAAGAACGCCGCCATGTACCACTTCGTTTCCGGCTACACCTCCAAGCTTGCCGGAACCGAGCGCGGCATCACCGAGCCTGTGACCACGTTCTCCACGCTCTTTGGCGCGCCCTTCATGCCCCTGCGTCCCTCCCTGTATGCAGAGATGCTGGGCGAGCGCATCGACAAGTACGATGCAAACGTCTACCTCGTCAACACCGGCTGGTGCGGACACAAGGCAGGCGACGGCAAGCGCATGAGCCTCAAGTACACCCGCGCCATGCTGACCGCGGCATTGAACGGCGAGCTGGAGAAGGGTGAGTTCAAACGCGATCCGATCTTCAACGTGCTGGTTCCCACGCACTGCAAAGACGTTCCGGACGAAGTCCTCTCGCCCCGCGCCATGTGGAAGAAGGAAGCCGGCGAAGCAGCCTACGAAAAGACCGCCAAGGATCTGGCAGCCCGTTTTGTCGCCAACTTCAAAAAATACGACCATATGCCGCAGCATATCGTCGATGCAGGCCCCAAGGCGTAATTACACAGCACAAAACCACAGCGGCGGGCATTCGTTTCACACGAATGCCCGCCGTTTGTTCGTCCCCTGACAGCGCGCCGCCGCCCGAAGCGCGGCTCGCTATTTTATCCGAGGTTCCTCGCGCAGCTCTTTGTCCAGCCGGTACAGCTCCTCCGTTGCAAGCGCGATCTTGGTCACAGAAAACGGCGCGCCCTTCAACCGGCAATAAAAGGTATCCGTCAGCGTGTTGAGATCCACAAGATCCCCGTATTTGCCAAGATAGTCATATTCAATATGGCACGAATACAGCGACGACACCGGCTTTATCATCTCATATGCCTCGCCGCAATATGTGCCGCGCACGGAGAACCCGTTGGCGTCGTGCACAAATTCCGCTTCTCCCAGCGGTATGAAGCGCTTCGCGTTGGGCAGCGCCAGAATGTCCGCACTGCATCTGAGCGCGTAGGCGCCCGCCGCAACCTCGTTTCGCACGTTTTCACGTTCCCATTCATACCAGTCCGGGATGTGATAAAATTCCGTCTCACCGGTCTTTGCCGAAAGTCTGCCGTACTCGTCCATCTCCCAGCGTTTTTTGCAGGCGTCACAGTACAGCTCCGTTCCCTCGGAGCGCATCTCATATTCCTTTTTGCACGCGGGGCATTGGTATAACACCTTATGCAGCCCCTCGGCGCGCTTTGCATACGGGATTGCAACTCGGTTTTGATATTGCCACGCAAAATCGTCGTATTGAAAAGCGTTCTCGATCCGCTCAAGCAGCGCCTGCGCGGATAGCGTCTTCGTCTCCTCCGCCGTTGCAAGCAGCGTCATCTCCGCCTCCACGCGGTTGCCGCGCTCATGCAGATTCCAAAAAGGCGCGTGCACGTGATGCCCGTGCGTGATAAGGCTGACCACGGGAATGCCGAGGAATTTTGCAAGCTTTCCCATCGATTCCGGCAGCACCGCGTTTGTGCCGCACAAGGAATACCTGGCCTCCGGATAAACGACAACCACGTCTCCGGCATTTGCCGAACGCTTGAGGTGCCGCACCATGGTGATGTCGTTGGTGAATTTGCGTTTGCAGATGCAGCCAACGTTGCGCAAAAGCCACTCTCTGCCCAAAAACCCGTCGATTGCCACAACATAGCTTGCTCTGTGCGGGAATACCGCCGCGGTCGTCACCTTGAAATCCAGGAAGGAATTGTGGTTTTGCAGCAGCAGATACGGCGGCTTGATCCCCTCCATGCCGATTCGCTTGAGCTTTGCCTTGTGCTTGATAACCGCGGGAAAGCTCATTGCCCATGCCACCGGCAGCAAAAATAAGCGCTGCCGGATCGGCTTTTTGTTCATATCAAACCGTTCGATTTGGCTGAGCGGGATCTGTTTTTTCATAGAGCTGTTTCCTTTCGCTTACGGTTTCTCCCGCAAGGCACGCTGCATTATACCATTTTCCGCGCCGCCGCCGCAACCGAACCGCCGCTTCTTTGGGCGGACGTCCGCCAAACCGCCTTCCGCCGAGGGTCGTCCTGCGGGCTTTTCAAAAAAGCAAGGCTGACACAGACTCCGGCGGGCCGTCGCTCTACGCGAATGCCCGCCGGTTATCATCGCCCCAAGCGGGCGATTGCTGTTTTCGTTTCTTTGTATTGCCGGCGCGCCGCCGTCTCTTAGCCCTCGATCTCGATTGCGCCGCCCATGCCGCTCTTGGACGCCTGCTTTAAGCGCAGCTCCTTGGAGAGGATTCGTTTTCTCATACGGATGGACTTTGGCGTGATTTCGACCAGCTCGTCGTCGGCAATGAATTCCAGGCACTGCTCAAGCGAGAGCTGTACCGGCGGCACAAGCCGAAGCGCTTCGTCCGAACCGGAGGCGCGCATGTTGGTAACGTGCTTTTTCTTGCAGACGTTGACCACGATATCGCCCGCCTTTGCGCTCTCACCGACGACCTCGCCTTCATAGACCGGGATGCCGGGGCCGACAAACATCCTGCCGCGATCCTGCGTGTTAAACAGACCGTAGCCGGAGGTATCGCCCGTTTCATGCGCGACCAGCGAACCGGTTTTGCGCTCCTCGATGGGGCCGCGGTATTCCTCATATTCGTGGAATACGTGGCTCATGACGCCGTTGCCGCGCGTATCCGTCATCAGCTCTGACCGATAGCCCATCAGTCCGCGGGCGGGGATCAAAAATTGCAGGCGGGTGCCGGAATCGCCCTGCGCCGTCATATCGACAAGCTCCGCTTTGCGGCTGCCGATCTTCTCCATGACCGCGCCGACATATTCCTGCGGCACGTCCACGGTCAGTTCCTCGATCGGCTCGAGCAGATTGCCCTTGTCGTCCTTTTTCATGATGACCTTGGGGCGGGACACGGCAAACTCATAGCCCTGCCGCCGCATCGTCTCAATCAGAATGGAAAGATGCAGTTCACCGCGTCCGGACACCCGGAAGGTATCGGTGGTGGCAGTCTCCTCCACACGCATGGAAACGTTGGTCTTTACTTCGTTAAACAACCGGTCGCGCAGGTTTCTGCCGGTGACGTACTTGCCCTCCTTGCCGGCAAACGGACTGTCGTTTATCATAAACATCATGGCGACGGTGGGTTCGTCGATGCGCACAAACGGCATCGGCTCGATGCACTCCGGCGCGCAGGCCGTCTCGCCAACATTCAGCCCTTCCACGCCCGCGACGCAGACGATGTCGCCGATCTCCGCTTCCTCAACCTCGATGCGGGCAAGCCCTTCGTAATGGTAAAGGCGCGTGATCTTGGTAACGTGGTTACGGTCGTTCTCACCGCCGCAGATGACGATGGGCGCGTTTTTCACCGCGGTGCCGCGCTCGACTCTGCCAACGCCGATCCTGCCGACGTATTCGTCATAGTCGATGGAGGAAAACAAAATTTGCAGCGGCGCTTTGGGATCGCCCGCAGGCCCCGGCACCGTATTTAAGATCGTGTCAAACACCGCCTGCATGTTGTTTTCAAGCTTGTCGGGCGCATAGCCGGATTTGCCCTCGCGCGCGGAGGTATAGATGACGGGGAAGTCCAGCTGCGCGTCGGAGGCGTCAAGCTCCATAAAAAGCTCCAGCGCTTCGTCCACAACTTCGTCAGGACGCGCGTCGGGACGGTCGATCTTGTTGATGACCACGATCGGGATCTTTTTGAGCTCCAGCGCCTTGCGCAGAACAAAGCGCGTCTGCGGCATGCAGCCTTCAAAGGCGTCTACAAGCAGCAGCACGCCGTCTACCATCTGGAGAATCCGCTCCACCTCGCCGCCAAAGTCGGCGTGGCCCGGCGTGTCAACGATGTTGATGCGCGTATTGCCGTAGGTCACGGCGGTATTCTTGGACAGTATGGTAATGCCGCGCTCCCGCTCCAGATCGTTGGAGTCCATGATGCGCTCTACCGATTGTTCATTTCTTCTGAGTCCGCCCGCGTCACGCAGAAGCTGATCCACAAGCGTGGTCTTGCCGTGATCGACGTGGGCGATAATTGCGACGTTTCTGATATCCATGGGGATTCCTCTTTCCTGTTTCCGATACAAAAATAACTTCTTACAAAAAACATCTTATTATACAACCATTTGCAGCCGCAAGCAAGCATGTTATAATAGGATCTATGGTGAATTTACTGGAAAATAATGAAAATAGCGCCGCGCCGCTTGCCGATCGCATGCGTCCGGTCACGCTGGACGAATTTGTCGGCCAGCAGCACATCGTCGGCGAGGGCAAGCTTCTTCGCCGGGCGATTCTTTCCGACCGCCTGCAATCAACGATCTTCTTCGGCCCGCCGGGTACGGGAAAGACCACGCTTGCCTCCATCATCGCCAGCAGCACCGGCGCGGCGTTTGCAAAGCTCAACGCCGTCACGTCGGGCGTCAAGGAGCTGCGCGAGCTTTTGGCGGAAGCCGAGCAGCAGCTCCTGCTGTATCGCCGCCCAACCTATCTGCTGCTGGACGAGTGCCACCGCTGGAGCAAGGCGCAGAGCGACTGCCTGTTGCCCGCGCTCGAAAAGGGCACGGTGCGCTTTATCGGCTCGACCACCGAAAATCCCATGATCGCCATGACCTCCGCCATCGTGTCGCGGTGTCGGGTATTCCAGTTTTACCCGCTCACGGCGGACGATGTGAAAATCGCCGTGCGCCATGCGCTGACGAACAAAACGCGCGGCTTTGGCAACAAGAATGTGCTATTGGACGACGACGCGCTCGATTCCATCGCGCTCACCGCCAACGGCGACTGCCGAAACGCCTTAAACGCCTTGGAGCTTGCGGTTTTGACGACCCCGCCCGATCAGGACGGCGTCATCCGTATCACCCGGGAAATTGCCGCCGAGTCCAGCCAAAGAAAGGTCATCAAGTGCGACGAGCAGCTCTATTACGATATGCTCTCCGCTTTTTGCAAGAGTCTGCGCGGGAGCGACTCTGACGCGGCGCTTGCCTGGTTTGCGCGCATGATCTACGCGGGCGTCGATCCGCGCATCATCGCGCGCCGGCTCATCGCGCACGCCTCCGAGGACATTGGGCTTGCCAATCCGCAGGCGATGGTGCAGGCGGTCACGGCCGCGGACGCCGTCGAGCACATCGGCATGCCGGAAGCGCGGCTGTCGCTTGCGCAGGCGATCATCTTTTTGTGCGAATCGCCCAAGTCCAACGCGGTCGTGATGGCGGTGGACGGCGCGTTTTCCGACGCGGAGCACAGCTTTGACGAGCCGGTACCCATCTACCTGCGCGACAATCACTATCAGGGCGCTGCAAGGCTTGGACACGGGGAAGGCTACAAGTATCCCCACGATTACCCGGGTCACTGGGTCGATCAGAACTACATGCCCCTCTCCTGCAAGGGAAAGCGCTACTATCAGCCCTCCGATCAGGGGCAGGAGGCAAAGATTCAGGAAAACCACGACAAGCGTGACGCGCTCCGCGCCGCGCAGAAAAAAAGCTAAGGCAAAGGCAGGCGCCGTTTGCCCCGAAAAATACGAAACATCGAGGTAACAATGTCCCAGTCACTTTCCAATCGCGACGACGCGCTCGGCAGCGCGCCCATCGGAAAACTGATTCTCAGGCTCGCGCTTCCCTCCGTGATCGCGCAGCTTGTCAATATGCTCTATAACATCGTTGACCGCATGTACATCGGTCACATTCCCGAGATCGGCGCAAGCGCGCTGACCGGTCTTGGCGTGTGCTTTCCGATCATCGTGGTCATCTCCTCCTTCTCCGCCTTTGTCGGCATGGGCGGCGCGCCGCTTGCCGCCATCCGCATGGGCGAAAAGGATCACAAGGGCGCCGAGAAGATCCTCGGCAACAGCGTCACAATGCTGCTGTTTTTCTCGGTTGTACTGTTTTTGAGCTTTTACCTGTTCAAAAACCCGCTGTTGTATCTGTTCGGCGCCAGCGACGAAACCATCGTCTACGCCGAAAGCTACCTCACCATCTATCTTTACGGCACGCTGTTTGTGCAGTTCGCGCTGGGACTGAACCCCTTCATCACCTGCCAGGGGCAGGCGCGCGTTGCCATGCTTTCGGTCGTGATCGGCGCGGCATGCAACATCGTGCTTGACCCCATCTTCATCTTTGCCTTGAACATGGGCGTGCGGGGCGCGGCGCTTGCCACGATCCTCTCGCAGGCGGTCAGCGCGGCATGGGTGATGCGGTTCCTCCTGTCGGACAATACCGCCATCCGCATCCGAACGAAAAACCTGCGTCCGGACAAGTCGATCATCCTGCATTCGGCGTCGCTTGGCGTGTCGCCCTTTGTGATGCAGGTGACGGAGGGCGCGATTGTGATGGTGTTCAACAGCGGGCTGAAATTCTACGGCGGCGACCTGCACGTGGGCGCAATGACGATCCTCTCCTCGGTCATGCAGGTCATCAAGGTGCCCATTCAGGGCATTACAAGCGGGATACAGCCCATCATCAGCTACAATTACGGCGCAAAGAACTTTGATCGCGTAGAGGCCACCATCAAAAAGAGCGTTTTCATCACCTTGACTGCAACGACCTTGTGCTGCCTGCTGACGCAGCTGTTCCCCACGTTCTTTGCCCGCATTTTCAACGACGATCCGGCGCTCATCGCGCTCGTTGGCAAAACGCTGCCCATCTTCACCGGCGGCGTGTGGATATTCGGCTTCCAGATGGCGTTTCAATCGGCCTTTATCGGCATGGGACAGGCAAAGGTTTCCATATTCCTCGCCATTTTCCGCAAGATACTGCTCCTCATCCCGCTGGCGCTGGTTTTGCCAAAGTGGCTCGGCGTGACGGGCATCTATTGGAGCGAGCCCATCGCGGATGTGATCTCCGCCGCTACCTCCGCCGTGCTGTTTTTGCTCCGCTATCCCAGCATCAAGCGCGACCGTCTTGCCGCGCCGGAGCTTCCGGCCGACGAGTCGCAGGCTGTTTCCCGCCAATGACCGGCGGGAATTTCCGTCCCGCAAAATCGCTCGAATATGGCATGTTTATTAATTTTTGATGGCATTTACGCCGGACATGTCGCAAGTCTGTTATAATGCGGACGCAGTCAAAACTTTTTTTTTGCTGCGGTAGCACAAAGGAGAATTTTAATTTATGAAGCGATGGATCAGCATCCTGCTCGTTATCCTGTGTATTGCCCCCCTCACGGTCGGGTTTTCGGGCTGCGCCGTCATGACCAGCGGAAGCGACTACTGCTATAAATATTTGGACTATATCATTGCCGCGGATTTCGAGAAGGCTTATGAGATGATCGCCCCCGCCATCAAGCGCAAGGATACGACTACCCCGACGCCGGAGGCTACCAACACGCCCAACCCTGACGACGACGAGGCGACGACCTCGCCCGATGGCGACGCGACGCCCGCGCCGGACGACACAGAAGCCACCCCAACGCCTTCACCGACCCCGACGCCCACACCAACCCCGACGCCGACACCAACGCCGACACCCACGCCTTCCCCCACCCCGCAGGCGACGGACGATCCGGCGACCGAGAATGTGGACGAGAGCAAAGCAACCCCCACGCCCAAGCCCACCGAAGCGCCCAAGGAAATCGATACCACCATCTCCAAATCGGAGTTCGTCGCAAAATATGAAAGCATCTGGGACGAGATGATCGTCGATTCGATTGACTACACCGTCACCGACGTGACCGACGGCGAGATTATCGCCTATGTCGATTATACCCTCACCTATCATACCCAGCGCGGCGGCGATCTGACGTACGACTTCCGCATCACCGCCAACCGCATCGAGCACAAATGGACGATCGACTGGTCGCCAAACCTCATATTCCCCATGATGGACTGGGGCGACAACGTCCGCGTCGGCGTTTTGCAGGCAAACCGTGGCGAGATCCTCTGCGACGGCGTTGCCTACGCGCAAAACGTCAACGTCATCACGGTTTACGCCGTGCCGAGCAACATTGACGATCAGGATCAGTTTGCCATGCAGGTGGCGGCCGTCCCCGAGATGAAGACCACCTATGACGACGTGAAAAAGGCGCTTGCCCGCCAGATCAACGACTTTTCCAAGCTCAAGACCTTCTTCCCGGACGAGATGACCGAAACGCTGAAAAAGACGCTGCTCGACATCAAGGGCATCGGTATCGATACCAACAACTACGGTACGACGCGCTACTACCCCAACGGCGAGAGCCTCTGCCACATCGTCGGATACGCCGGAATTATCACCAAGCTCGAGCTGAAGGAATTTGAAAAGATCGGCGACACTCGCTACAACGGCGACTCCTGGGTCGGCAAATACGGTCTGGAGCTGCAATATGAAGATACGCTGCTTGGTACCAACGGCCGATTCACCTATATTCAGAACCCCGAAGGCGGATCGGAGGGCATGCTTTACTCCACGCCCGCCGTGGAGGGCAACGATCTGCACCTGACCGTCAATCCGGAATTACAGGAGCGTCTCGAATCCGTCATTGACGTCAACGTTTGGGACAGCGCCGTGCACGGCTGCGTGGTCGTGCTCAATCCGCAGACCGGCGCGCTGCTCGCCATGAGCTCCTTTCCGGGCTTTGACCTCAACTACCTTGCTCGAGGCATGAGCGAGGAGGAATGGGCAGCGCTCGAAAACCATCCCGACATTCCGCTGTTCAACCGCGCGATTCAGGGCTTGTATACGCCCGGCTCCACGTTTAAGACCATGACCTCCGCGGCCATGCTCGAGATGGGCATTCTCACCCCGAGCGACGTATTTCCGGAATCCTCCGAGACGATCAAAAACGACGAATGGATGCCGAGCGACCGGTTCATGTCGTCCTTGGGCTGGGTCAGCTCCGACGATATTTACGACGGCTATGCTACAACAAAGAAATCCTTCCAGGATCAGGCAAACGACCGCCCGCTGCGAAGAACCGCAAACTCCAACCGGCACACGCCCATGAACCTGAATTCGTCCATCATCGACTCGGACAACCTCTACTTTGCCTACGTGGCACTGCGGATGGGCTGGGACAAATTCTATTCCTACATGGAGAACATGGGCTGGACGACGCCGATTGACTTTGAGATGCAGGTAGCAACGCCGCAGATCTGCGACCGCACCAAACGGCAAAACGACTATCAGCTGGCGGTTTCGGGCTACGGACAGGGCCAGATCCTCGTCTCCCCGCTCCAGCTGGCAAGCTTTCTTTCCGCCTACGCCAACAACGGCGACGTGATGGTTCCCTACGTTGTGGATTCCATCTGGCACGCCGACGGCACAAATTATTCGCTGGTTTCCAAGACCGAGCCGCGCGTATGGAAGCATACGCTCCAGCAATCGACCGTCGATACGGTGCTGCCGTCGCTGCGGGACGTCTGCACGCAAGGCACCGGACGCTTTATCACCGACCGTTTTGAGGAAAAGGGCTATACCTGGAAAAACGGCTATACCATCGCAGGCAAGACCGGCACCGCCGAAATCACCAACGATAAATCCAAGGAGCTTGCGTGGATGATCGCGTGGCGCGACGGCGTGCCCGCCGAAGAAGCACGGCTTGTGTGCGTCATGCTCGAAATCAATCTGGTCAACAACAAGATTCCATCGGAATCGGAGATTGCGCAGATGAAGTTTGACATCGTCCGCACGATGCTGCGCGGCAACGACGTCTTAAATTAAGGTGGACAAATCCGGGAAAAAACGACATACTATGTAGTGCGATGCACAAAACGTGGCAAACGTTATTTACAAAAGCGTTGCCACGTTTTTTTGTCCGAACCAACGGACACGATCAGTAAACCTTTCGGGGGTAGAAAGCTATGAGTGAACCAAAACGCATTATCTTTACCGGCGGCGGCACAGCGGGACATGTCACGCCCAATATCGCGCTCATCGAACGGCTGCGCGGGGAGGGCTGGGAGATCCATTATGTCGGCACGGCGGGCGGCATGGAAAAGGGCTTGATGCAAAACGTGCCGGGCGTACAGTATCATGAGATCTCCTCCGGCAAGCTCAGACGCTATTTCAGCTGGCAGAATTTTATCGATCCGTTCCGCGTGGTCAAGGGACTTGCGCAGGCAAAAAAGCTCATGCGCGACATCCGGCCCGACGTCGTGTTCAGCAAGGGCGGGTTTGTATCCGTACCGGTCGTCATGGCGTCCGGCAAAATTCCCGTGGTCGCGCATGAGTCCGACTATACGCCGGGTCTTGCCAACCGCATCGCCGAGCCCTACTGCGATACCATCTGCACAACATTTGAAGATACGGTCAAATACATCAAGCACGGCAAAGGCGTCTATACCGGCACGCCCATCCGCGCGGAGCTTTTTTCCGGCAGTCGCGCGCGCGGACTGCATTTTTGCGGGCTGGACGGTCAAAAGCCCGTACTGCTCGCCATGGGCGGGAGCCTTGGCGCGCAGGCGCTCAACGACCTGTTGCGGCAGGCGCTGCCCCGCCTTTTGCAAAAATACGACGTCATCCATCTGGCGGGACGCGGCAAGGTCGATCATGCTTTCGACCAGCCCGGCTACATCCAGTTTGAGTATATCGGCAAGGAGCTGCCAGACCTGCTCGCGGCAAGCGACATCGTGCTCTCCCGCGCCGGCGCCAACGCGGTCTTTGAGCTGCTAGCCATCAACAAGCCCGCAGTGCTTGTGCCGCTGACGCTCGCGTCCAGCCGCGGCGACCAGATCCTAAACGCGCGCTATTTTGAAAAGAAAAATTACTCGATCTATCTCGATCAGGATACCGCGACGCCGGAATCCCTCGAGGTCGCGCTGGGCATGCTGTATGCCGACCGGGCGCGCTTTTCCAAGATCATGGAGGAGGATACGCGCTCCGACGGCACCGAAACAATCCTCAAGCTTATCAAGAAAGCTGCGGGGTGCAAGCTATGATACAAGATGAAATCCTGCGTTTGCAGGGTGAGGACGCCGCCGGCGCGCTGAGTACGCTCATTGCGCTCGCAAAGAAAAAACAGGAGCGTTTGGAAATTGACGCGGCGCTGGGCAAACGCGAAGCAGTCGTTTCGCTGCTTTCCTCGGATGCGCCAAAGATCAGAAAAAACGCGGCCAGACTGCTCGGCGCGCTCTGCCACAAGGAGGACGCCGCCGCGCTTTCCGACGCGCTCCAAGCCGAATCGACCAAGTTTGTGATCCCGTCGATCCTGCTCGCCCTCGGCAGCATCGGTACAGATGCTGCAAAGGCGGCGCTCGAGGGCTATACCGTGCCCACGCCCGTCGATGAGACGGAAAAAAAGCACTGCAAGGAGATTGCCGAAGCGCGGCAAAAGGCGCTGTTGACGTTTGACACGGACGCCTTTCCGGTGCTGACCATGCTCCCGCAGCAGGAAGCGATTCTGCTGGTTGCGCCGGACGGCTTTTCCGACGTTCTGGCGGACGAGCTCACCGCGCTGTCCTATCAGCCGACCGTGATCCCGCAGGGCGTCGTTGTGCGCACGGCAAACATCGGCGGGCTGTTTCGCGCACGGTGCTTTTTTGAGGCGCTGATCCCGCTGGGCCGGGTTTCCCTTTCCGAGGTATCTTTGCTGGCAGAAGCCTTCCGTCCGCATCTGATTTTGCCCTATCGCGTGGAGCTGCGCAATTTTTCCGGCGACCGGCGCGCCCTCATCGACGCTTTCACCGAAAAGGCGGGCGGCGTGAACAGCCCCTCGCACTACGCCGTGGAAGCGCGCATCGTCTGCGACGGCGATACGGCGCTTTGCTATGCCAAATACTGCTGCGTACCGGACGAACGGTTTGCTTACCGTCTGGAAGCGCTTCCGGCCTCCATCCATCCCGCGACCGCCGCCGCCATTCTGCGCGCCGTGCTGCCGTACACAGACGGACGGCGTGTGCGTGTGCTCGATCCCTTTTGCGGCAGCGGCACCATGCTGCTGGAAGCCGAAAAGGTGCTGGACTGCTCCAGCTTGACCGGCGTGGATGTCGCCGAGAACGCTATCCGCGCCGCACGTACGAACGCGGCGGCGGCAAGCAGCCGCGCGCGCTTTGTCCACAAGGACATTCTGCGCTTTGATACGCGCGTAGAATACGATGTGATCGTCGCCAATCTCCCGTTCGGCAACCGGGTCGGCACCCATGCGGACAATACGCAGCTCTATCGCGCGTTTGTCAAGCGTTTGCCGGCGCTGCTCGCAACGGACGGCGTCGCCGTGCTCTACACGATGGAATCGACGCTGCTCAAAAAATGCCTTTCGGCGGAGTCCGGGCTTCGCGTGACCCGTCAAAAGCGCACGGAGGCAGGCGGGCTTTTGCCGTATGTATTCTTTGCGCGTCACGCATGACTTTTATGGATTTGTAAGATTTTTTTTGCAAAATGAAATATCCGTTCGCCGCATAGTATGCTATGATAATGTTAATATCATTCGAGGAGGTCATCATCATGTTTTGCAATCAATGCGGCACCCAGCTTCCTGACGGCACGGCTTTTTGCACCAACTGCGGCGCGGCAACGGGAAATCCGCCGGTACAGGCTGCGCCCGCAGCAGAGCAGCAGCA
>CAZWUK010000024.1:0-4756 GCA_964636685.1 uncultured Oscillospiraceae bacterium | reverse complement strand
CAGCAGCAGCAGCAACAGCAGCAGTATCAGCAGCAACAGCAGCAGTATCAGCAGCAGCAACAGTATCAGCAGCAGCAGAAACCACCGCGTCCCGTTTTTGTAGACAAATTTGATCCCGAAGAAAAGGATAAGTACCGCGTACTGTCGGCGCTGACCTATATCAGCCTCGTATTTATCATTTTGGCGCTCGTGGCAAAGCCGGACAGCAAGGTCGTTCGCTTCCATGCCAATCAAGCGCTTTGTCTCCAGCTTTTCTTCCTGCTGGCAAGCCTTTGCGCCATCGTTCCCTTCATCGGCTGGCTGGCGGCAGCCGTCGGCGGCGTCACGGGCATCGTGTTCATGTTCATGGGCTTTTTCCGCGCACTCGGCCGTAAAGCCATGGAGCTGCCGCTGTTTGGACAAAACCGCATCTTCGACTGAGTATCGTATATTCCTTGATCGCTGGGGTACAGATACAATAAAGCGCCGCTCTGCGGCGCTTTAGTCTATTGTGAAGTTTTGTCTTTGGCAGTCCCCCCTGCGCTTCGTTTTCAGCGGGTTTCCGCTGTCCTCAGCATTGTCTTGCCCGATGCTTATAGTGCTGTTTATCCTGATACATCATGGCGTCCGCCCTGTTGACGATTTCGTCGATATCGTCGTTCGGTCGGTGCATTGCGTAGCCAAACGACGCCATATACCTTGTTTTTTTCATCGCCTCCTGCGCGTCACGAATAAGCTGCTGCACGCTTTCCTCCGTTTTCTCCTTTCCAACGATGATAAATTCGTCGCCGCCAATGCGGTAGAGACGATATTTTCTCCTCGTCAGCGGAAGCATGGCGTCGGCAAAGGTGCACAGCGCCACGTCGCCTGCTACGTGCCCGCCGGTGTCGTTGATCTCCTTCAGTCCGTTTAAATCGATCAAAACGACCGCAAACGGAAGATGCGCCCACCTTTCTAGATCAAAAAAGCAGCTTCGCCGATTCAGCAGTCCTGTGAGAACGTCGCGCTTGTAGGATTCCGTGCTGAGAACGATATAATACAGCACGCAGGATACCATCATCGCGCCGGGTATCAAGAATTTTACTGGGCGTATGCTCTCCAGCAGGGTTGCAACCGTACAGGTCACGGCGGCGAAGCAAACGACCAAAATCTCCCCGAGATCCAGATAACGGTGCGCCCAGAATGTCCCCCCGATCAGCAGCAGGACGTAAAGCCCCGAGATGATATGCGGCACATAACTGAGCGGCCCGCGTATGAACCAGTTCTGCGCATCAAACCAGAACATCCAGTGCGTAAAAGGACTTGTAAACGCAAGCACCGCCAATAGAAGGATCGGTATCCATAGCAGGAAGCTCATTTTGCGCCGGCGCAAAAGGATCCGCAGCAGGAGCACGATCGAGGCGGGGCGCAGCGTATATCCCACCGCGGATGTAACATAGCGCCACGCGCTGAAAACCGTTTTGCTCGCCAGGTAATAATCCGCGATATCCGCAATCACCAGCGCAAACGCGCTGACAGTAAACGCGATAAAATACCCGTTGCTTTTCCGATCAAACAGCCGATTGGACAGCATCAGCATGCTGAGTCCCAGAATCAGACACAGCGTATTAAAATTCTGAAGAATCATATCTCCGATTATCATAACGGCAATCCTTTATCGATCGTTCTTGTTTCCCGCTGCGCTTTTCTCGCGCGCCGGATTCTTTCCGTCTAAGATTACCATAACGACCGATATATTAGCAAGCTTCTCCGCATTTGCCGTTCCTCTCCCGCGGAAAAAACGGCGATCTGCTATATGCAGCCGCCGTATTCGTCCGCGCATTGCGAGGCTTTGTCGATTTTCCGTTCAGGGCGCCGGACTTGGCGTCGGTTCGCCCGCCGTCGCGGAAGCGGCGTCGTTATTCCCCAGCTTCGGACAGAGCGGGTAGAGCATAACGCTCGCGTATTCTCCGCTGTTCCACGCTTCTTCCAGATCAAACCGTTCCACAATCCCCGTCTCCCGGTTGATTGTGACCGCCGGCGAACCAAAGCCGATGAATATGCAGATTCCGGTTCTGTCTCCATTCCCGCCGTCTTTGCCAACAAGGCGGAACGGCATGCCGATGCGGACACTCCGCGGCAGTACCTCAAAGCTGACTGTCTGCTGCTCGCCGCTCCGGATTCCCTCGACCGGGAGCTTGAGCGAAGCGATCATTTCTTCAAAATATTGCAGCGTAGCGGTTGTAAAATCTGACGCGCCATGATACGCGCTCTTTGTGCCGACTGCCGTCTTCGCCGCGTCCGCAAGTCTCTGATACTCGCCGTTGGTCAATTGCAGCTTGCCGCTATCGGTCTTTGCTCGCTCGTTTTCCCAAAGCATCTCCTCAAAGAACGTGCCTTGTTTACAGTAGTTCCAGCCCATGGGGTAGCGGAATACCTCCGTGACCGTCATGCTGGGATAGTGAATGCGCAGCGTATAGCAAGGCCCTTCGGACATGTGCAGATACGCATCCGCGCAGACGGGATCCACCGTGCGAAACGTCGCCTGTACGCCGTCGATATGGGAATCGTCCAATATCGTGGCGTTTTTGTACTGTCCGATCATCTCGGCATTGTTCATGAAGCTGGAAGCTGCCGCCATCCATTCGGTTTCCGTCGGCGTTTCCAGATCGTCCCAGTTCAATTCCTCCGGTTTTTCAATCTCTTGCCCGGGCTGGTACTCTCGAAATGCCATGAGCGCCTCACCGCTTTGTGCGTCCACCATGGCGGAAACGCCCGCGCCGTCTCCGCCAAAGCTGACCTGGTACTGGGGCATGGAAACATATTCTTCCTTGACAAACGTCACAAGGACGATGTCCTTTTGGGGCATATCGGTTTGGAATGCGGCAACCGCCAGCGCGGCGGCGCTCCTTGCAGCTTCCCCGGGGGAAACGACGGACGTCCTGTCGTCATAGGGTGCGCTGTATTGCGACACGCCAAGATCCATCACCGTGTAGCGATATTCCACGCCGCCGGATTTGACCGTCACGGTGTCTTCCGCAAGGATTGCGTTGGGCGTTTCCACAGTCGCCATATCGGATGTGGCAGTTTGCTTCTCCGATGCAAGCTGCTCTGCGCCGGTCGCGTTGCCTGCTGTTGCGTATGCGTTGCCGTTTGTTGCAAGCGCGGCGCCCGCCGTTGCAACCCCACCGTTTGGCGCGCTCTGGCAGGCGGTGGTAAAGCAGAAAAATACGAGCGCCACTACCAGCACAACGGTTATCACACGCATGGGTATGGAAGTTCTTCTTTTCATAAACGCTCCTTTGACGCGCTGTTTTGCAAGCCGTCTGGTTTGATATTGCGCAAATCCCGGCGACGGCTGCGTTTGCCCGGAAAAGAGCCGCAGCAGCGTCATCAGGTAGTCGCGCTTTTCCGTGGGAGCGAGGATCTGCAATACGTCCGCGTCGCACGCCGTTTCCATGTCCGCCTGCATTTGCGCGAATGCAAGATAGACCAGCGGATGGTACCAATAAACGCAGCGTAGCACTCCCAACAGCCGGCACATCCAGTGATCCCGTCGCCGGTTATGTACCAGCTCGTGCAATATCGCATAGCGAACCGTCCGCGCATCGTCGAGCGCTTCCGGCAGGATCAAAACCGTCCTGCCGCCAAGCTGCGTCAGCGCGGGCGAGAGCTTTTCCTTTACCAATAGGAGCGTCAATGCGTCCCCGGTTGCAAGCGTTTGCCGGCATTTATCAAAAATTTGCTGCCGCGCTGCATCCACCGGCGCCGCGCTTGCTGTAAGCCGTCGGGAAAACCGGCGCAGCAGCAGCCATTGGCGGCAAGCCGCCGCCACAACGCCAAGCGCCCATACGGCGACCAGCGCGCTCCGCCACGGAAACGGTGCTTTGACCGCAATCTTCTGCGTGGTCTGTTGCGGCTGCGGATTTGAAACGGCGGTATCGCCTGCCGCTGTATCGGGAGCTGTTTGCCAATCGGCGCCGTCACTTGGCGCAGCGGTGATTGCGTCGCTGTCGGCTTCTGTTGCAAGAACCGACGCTTGAGGTGCTCTGAGAAAATCAAAATGGAAGCCCGTCTCCGCCGTCACGGGCAGCAGCAGCCGTGCGATCAGCACAAGCCACACAAGGTATTGCAGCTTTGCAGAGATCCTGTTTTGAAATATCGCCCGAAACAGCAATATCGCGCCCCACAGCACGGTGGAATACACCGTGACTTCAAAAAGGATCGTCAGCACCGCGCTCATGTGTCTTGTTCTCCTTTCAGCAGCTCATCCAAAAGCGCCTGTATCTCCCGATACGACGCGGCGTCAAGGTCGCTTCCACGCACCATTCCGGCGATCAAAAGCTTGAGAGAATCCTTTTCCATCTTTCCCAAGAGGCTGTCCTTCTCCTGCTCGACACAGGATACGCGCGTCACCGCGGGACGGTAATATTTATCGCGCCCCTGCTTTTCCGCCGAGAGAAACCCCTTCTTTTCCAGCAGCAGCAAATAGGACTGATAGGTCTTATAGCTCCAGTCCACCTTGTCCCCGATGGCTGAAATCACCTCGGAAAGCGTCGCGGGATGTTTTTCCCACAATGCGTTCATCACGATCCATTCATTTGGGTTGAGCGTATCCTTCATAATGCCTCCGATTGCTTGTATCTATAATCTTATGATTACGATTATAAGCATAAAGGCGCGTTTGTCAATCTTTTTTGGGGAAAATCCTGCTGAATACGTGGGATGGGAGGATATACCGCTAAAAAATCAGCTTCTTGGTTCTGCTTTGTTTTCTAACCCACAGCTGCCATCTTTC
>CAZWUK010000023.1:0-27470 GCA_964636685.1 uncultured Oscillospiraceae bacterium | reverse complement strand
CGGACGAAAACAAGGTGGAGGTCGCGGGCGACTGGCTGTTTTTATACGGCTTCAACGAAGATACCGGGAGGGATGAGCTGCTTGAAAAGATCCGCTTTCGCAATGCGCGTTAAACGCCAGACGCAGGGAAAAACGCGGGGTATCCTTTTTTCTGTCCCGCATTACGACCCTCTTTGAACAGACCGGCGCAACGCCGGCTTTTGACAAATCGACTTTTTTTGTTCGACCCCGTTTTGTTATGGGAAAACCCGGCAATGCTTTGCATACATCACAGCGGCAGTCTGTTTTCCTTGCTTTTGTCGCAAAAACCGCGCCGCACCGCGCAAAAAGAGAAAAGATTGTCCCGAATCCACGGAAATTTATGAAATTTTCATGAATGGTGCAACGAAAGCATAACTTAGGTCGTGTTCTTAGTGCAATCAGGAGAAAAGAAGCCGTATTTTCCCCGGCAATGTTTTCCAAAGTAACGGACACGCTGTGCACATTGTGAACAGTCGATGGCATTTGATAAAAACGCCAAATTACCATTTGACAATCGCGGCTCGTCTTTCTATCATGAAGCTACCGCAGTCATGACGGGAAACGACCGATTGTATAAAAAAGTAAAAACCAAAAAGGGGGATTCTTTATGAAGAATATTTTGAAACGTTCCTTTGCCGGACTTCTGACATTGGCCATGGTCTTTGCCAGCGTTGCGGCGCTGGGCGGCGCGCTGGCAGCCGCCGCCACGGGTCTGAAAATCGATCCGGGCACGCTGACGATCACCGACACGGCGGATCATGAGATCACCTACGCCGGCTACGACACCAATCCCGGCACCGCTTCCGATCCGACCAGCGGCGTATCCTGGGCGTCCAGCGCAGCAGGCGTCGCTACCGTCACCGCAATCACGACAGGCACGCCCGCCACGGAAACCAACAAGGCCAACGTCAAGGCTGTGAAAAACGGTATCGCAAAAATCACCGTTTCCACCGTCACCCCCGGCCTGACCAGCGGCGATGGCGATTCCTGCACCGTCACCGTCAACGTGCCCGTTACCGCGGTCGCGCTGAACAAGTCCACCTCCACGCTGACCGTTGGCGGCACCGAAACCCTGACCGCCACCGTCACCACGGCGCTCGAAGGCAACAAGGGCGTCACCTGGACTTCTTCCAATACTGCTGTCGCCACCGTTGACGCAAACGGCAAAGTCACCGCACTTAGCGCCGGTTCTGCCACCATTACCGCCACCAGCTCCGCCAAGTATTATGACGGCAACGACGGTTCCACGGCGATCAAGGGCGAGTGTGTCGTCACGGTCAATGCCGCTCCCGTCAATCCGACTCTGACGATTACCTCCAACAACGGCAACGCGCTGAGCGCGGTCAACGCCACGCTGACCCTGACCTCGACGCTGACCAACCCCAACGCCACCACGACCAACAGCTCCACCGTGACCTGGTCTGTTGACACGGCCGACGTCGTCAGCCTCTCCAACACCAGCACCGTGCTGACAAACGGCGTGGCCTCCATTGTGCTCACAGCCAAGAAGGCCGGTACCGTCACCGTGACCGCGACGGCTCCTGGCGGCGTAAAAGCAACGTTTGTTGTCACCGTCACCATCCCCAAGCCGGTCATTACGTTGACCGTTGAGGACAGCAATACCGATCTGACCAAGGGCGAAACCACAAACCTGATTATCCATGTGGATAACCCCACCAGCAAGACCCTCAAACTGACCCGTGCGACCAAGCGCGTTTATCTTTCCGGCTACACCGTGACGCTGGACAACAACAACAACGCCACCGTGAAGGTCACGCCGCAGTATAACGGCAGCGTCGTCGTCACCGTGAAAAACGAAGGCGCCGACAATAAGACCGCTACCTTCAACGTATCCGGTTTTGCGGCTCTGCCCCAGACCGGTCAGAACATGACCTTTGCTTACGTCGTCGGTGCGATCTGCCTCGTAATGCTTTCAACGGCGGTGATACTGCATGTCCGTAAAGCAAAGAAAGGCGAATAAGCGGCTCAGCAAGTCTGTACTGGTACTGTATCTTGCCACACTCGGTCTGGCGCTGTCTCTCCTCGTATTCTTTGTCATCCGTATACAGGAAGGCGTAAAAGCGCAAGAGAGCGCCCAGGCTTTGCTGGAGGCTTACCAGCAACAGCAACAGCAGCAGCAAGCACAGCCGACCACCAGCCCTGACATTACAGCGGCGCCGGTGGAAATGGTTCAAGTGACCACGGATCCTTCCGAGATCGAGCATGCCGTTCATGACGGCAGCGACGCAGGCGTGGACGCAACTGCGGCCTATGTCCAGCCCGACGCTCCCGAGGAAACCAGTGCGACACAGGAACTGACACAGAAGATCATCGACAAGGTCGGTGAGGGCAGCGTCATCGGCGTTCTGTCCATTCCGGATATCAACATCGAGCTGCCCATCATCTCCAAATGGTCGTATTCGCTGCTGAAAACGTCCATTTGCCGCTACAAAGGCCCGGAAGCCAATGAAAAGGGCAACCTTGTGCTCATTGGGCACAACTACAAGAGCGGCGCGCACTTTGGAAGACTTTCGCATCTGGAAAAAGGCAGCGAGGTCTTTCTGACAGGAGCGGACGGCGTCAAGGTGCGGTATGTCGTGTACAGCACAAAGACCATCGAGCCGGACGATTTTGGAGCGCTTGAAAAGTGGGAAGGCGATTACAGCCTCATGCTGATGACCTGCCGCAACAGCGGCACGCAGCGCCTCTTGGTCAAGTGCCAGCGCCAGGACGGCTAATTTCATAAAACACATTGTCCGTAACAGGAAAGCAGGAATCGTTTTGATCGGCGGTTCCTGCTTTTTTTGTTTCGATATGCCGTTTGACTGTCATATTTTATTTTCATTTCTAATCTGTCCCTCTGCTGCATAATCATGGAAAGACTTGTCCATACTTACTTTGAGGTGATGGACATGTTATCCGAAAAAACAAAGCGGCTGTGCTGTCTTTTTTTACTGGCGTTGCTGCTCTGCACGCTGTTTTTACCCCGCCGCGTGCGCGCTGCTGCCTGCGAAAACGAGGACATTCTGCGGCTGCATGTGATTGCAAACAGCGATTCCGACGAGGATCAGGCGGTGAAGCTTTTGGTGCGCGACGCCGTGCTGGACAGTCTTTCCGGTCTGGAGAGCCGGTCGGCAGAGGAAACGGAGCGCTATCTTCTCTCCAACGGCAAGGCGCTGCTCTCCACCGTAGAAGAAACGCTGGAAGATAACGGGTTTTCGTATTCTGCCCAATTGATGCTGGGAACCTACCCCTTCCCCGACCGCACCTATGGCGATACGTTTTATCCGGCAGGCGACTACCCAGCGCTGCGCATCCTTCTCGGACGCGGGCAAGGGCATAATTGGTGGTGCGTACTGTTTCCGCCGCTGTGCCTGGTCTCCGCCGAAGACCTGCCGGAGGAAGCCGCTGGCGACATTACCTTTTTCAGCAGCATACTTGCATTCTTTCGGCAATGGAGGGAAACAAAGTGAAATTGCGGCGGCAACGATGGCTTTGCGTCCTGCTCCTGTTTACGGCCATGCTGTGCGCGCTCCCCATCGCACAGGCAGCCTCACTCAGGCGGGGTGCCAGCGGCGATCAGGTGATTACGCTGCAAAAAAAACTCAAAAATTGGGGCTACTATTCCGGCTCGGTCGATGGCGTCTTCGGTTCCGGCACGGAAAATGCGGTCAAGTACTTCCAGAGAAAGAACGGCTTGACCGACGACGGCGTCGTCGGCGCGGCGACCGCAAAGGCGCTCGGCATGTCGCTTTCTGGAAGCGCTTCCTCGGGAAGCGGCTCGTCCGGCAGCAGCTCCAGTTCTTCCGGGACAAGCGGCGACGTCTATCTTCTGGCGCGGTGCGTCTATGGGGAATCGCGCGGCGAATCCTATAAAGGACAGGTCGCGGTCGCCGCGGTCATCCTAAACCGCGTGAAAAGCAGCAGCTTTCCCAATTCGATTTCGGGCGTTATCTATCAGCCGGGCGCATTTTCCGTCGTCAGCGACGGGCAGATCAACCTATCGCCGGACAATACCGCCATCAAGGCGGCAAAGGACGCGATGAACGGCTGGGATCCCACGAGCGGGTGCCTTTATTATTACAATCCCGCAAAGACCTCCAACAAATGGATTCGCTCACGTCCCGTCGTCACCACCATCGGCGCACATGTATTCTGCAAATAGGAGGACGTTATGCAAAAAATCCGAATGGAGCGCGTCGCGGCGGTCGTTGTCCCCGTGATTCTGCTCGCCGCCCTCATCGTCGCGTGCATCTGGGGCAATACCCAGTCCGCCCGCGCCGACACGCTTGAAGAAAACGTCAAAACGACCTACCGCCGCTCGTTCTATGAGCTTTCCGACAACGTAACAGACCTCTGCACGGCGCTCAAAAAGCTGCAGGTCAGCGCAGGAAAAAATCAACACATCCTGCTGCTTTCCGACGTCTGGCGGCTCTCCGGGGCGGCGGTCGAGAACCTTTCGAGCCTTCCGCAGTCGCATATCGACACGGTAAAGATCAACCGTTTGATCGTGCAGACCGGCGACTATGCCCGCGCGCTGACCTCCAAAGTGCTTTCCGGAAGCGTAATCGGGCAGACGGATTACGACCAGCTGTACGCGCTTTACGAAGCCATGGCGGGTATCCGGCAGGAGCTGACGACGCGCATCAGTACGGACGATTTTCCGGTCGAGACGGTGACAGGCGACGGCTATTACGAAACAACCGGCGGCAGCGAGGACGACGCTTCCATTGCGAATTACCCGACGCTCATCTATGACGGCCCGTTCTCCGACAACACGGAAAAGGCCGCACCGCGCGGTCTGCCGGACGGGGAAGTGACGCAGCAGGAGGCCATGGAGCTTGCCGGCGACTATCTGGGCGGCGCGACGCTTGCCCCCGCGGGCGAAGAAAACGGCAGCATTCCCGCCTATGCCTTTTCCGGCACGGACAGCGCGGGGCGAGAGCTTGAGATCGCCGTCACCAAGCAGGGCGGTCAGATCCTCTGGATGATGGCCCAAACGACCGGCGGCGCGGAGGGCGTACCCGACGAATCCGTGACGGAATCCTACCGGCAGGCGGCAAAGGCGTATCTTGACGCGCGCGGCTATCAAAACATGCAGGCCACCTATGCCCAGTATTACGCCGGCATCGCACTGTTGAATTTTGCCGCATCCCAAAATGACGTCCTGCTTTACCCCGATCTTGTCAAGGTCTATGTGGAGCGCGACAGCGGCGCGGTCGTAGGCGTCGATGCGCAGAACTATCTTTTCTCACATACCGAGCGCACACTGCCGGAAAACACGCTGACCGTGGACGAAGCGCGAAACGCAGTCTCCGACCAACTCCAAATCGCGTCCGAAGCGCTGGCGCTGATCCCCAAAAACGTGACCGCAGAGGTGCTCTGCTATGAATTTAAGGGAACGTGCCGGGGTGCAAGCTGGATCGTGTACATCAATGCCCAAACCGGCGAAGAAGAGGAGATCTTTGAGATCATCAACTCCGAGGAAGGACAACTGGTCGTGTAACGCAAATAATATGCAAAAAGCATCGCCGTTCCAAACTGGAACGGCGATGCTTTTAGCTGCGTCCGTCGTAATAGTGCGAGCCCTTGGGCGGCGCGGCGGGATATTTGCGTTTCAATTCCAGATAGCCCGTCTTTCCCACGGAAGCAATCAGCTCCTCGCGGTAACGCTTGTCCAGCTCCTCAGAGCCGCTGTAAACGGCGCGCCGCTCGTCGCCGGAAAGCCCCGCAAGGAATGCCTCGCAGTTTTCAGGCGTGGTGGCCAGGCGCGGTTTTGCTTTCCCGCTCCCGCCGGTGCTTTTCAGGCTCTTGAGATACGCCGCGTATAGGCTCGTTGCGGAATTATACGCCGCAAGATACGCTTCCTGCTCGTTTTTGCGGTTGAACATCTCCGTTTCCAGCGCACGCTGTTTTTCCTCGCTCACCGCGTCAAACAAATACTTGGCAAGCTGCGCGCCGTATTCCGTCTCCATACCCGCAATGTCGTCCGCCTCCCGGTTCTGCTGCCGGCTTTTCACATCCGTGACGTAGGTGGATGCGCCCATGCCGCGCGCAATCGCGTCTGCGTCAAGCTCTGCCCGGTCGGTATCCGTCTGCCGTTTTCGCGTTTCGATCGCGGCGTCATAGGTCGGCCGAAGCCATGCGGCAATGTTGCCCCTGAGCGTTTCTTCGGACTGCTGCTCATAGATCACCGGATCTTTTTGATATGCGTCATAATACATATCCACGTATTGACTGAACACATCCGAGCCGGAAGCCGTCGCCTTTGTGCCGCCCGACGTACCGGAAGACGTTGCAGTATCCGACAGCGGTGCGCTTTGTCCGCCCGTATTGCGCAGCACGGGCGCTCCTGCAATCAGGCGTGGTTTTTTGATGAGTGCCATGGTATCCTCCAAATCATGTTTGTTGTGAAAGCGTCTCCTCCAGCTCCAGGAGCTTTTGGTAGAGCGTCTCAAGATTCTGGTTGAGATTGATCTCGTTTTGCGCCACGGAGATGTCGTACTCCTCGCGGGACGCACTCGTCTCTGCCATGCGGGACAGGTAGATGGGAAACATCGTCTGCACCCCCGTCTTTTCGTATGCCATACACGCCCTCCTTACAGTACGCGCCGCTGTAATTCCAGCAGCACGGCAAGCCCGCCGTCAATGCAGAAGCGCGAACCGTTTTCATTCTTGAGCGTGAGAAAGAACGCGCGTCCGCTCCCCGTGACCGGCATCTCCACCACCTCGCCCGCCTCCTGCGGCATGAGCCGCTCATAGTAGGTCGTATTCCCGCCCGCAGTGGCGCTGATGGCAAGAATCCCGCCCTCGCCGCGCAATACGAGCTCCAGCAGGTGCTTGTTGGTGAGCTTGTTTCCAAGATCGGTGAGCGGCGTATTCCAGTAGGCGTGTATCTTTTTTCCGTCGTAATCTTCGCCCTCCTCAAAGCGGCAGATCGCGCCGTTTCCGTCGAGCAAAAATAACACGCCGCCGTCTGCGACGAGATCGATCACCGAAAAGCCCGTGCGCACCATATAGGTTCGCTCCATCAGATCGTATACCAGGATCGTATCGTTCCCGTCGCCCGTGCCGCGCCGCAGGGCAAAGTACAGCCGGTCGCCGCAGCACGCGCCGATACAGTGCGACAAATCCGCCGTCTCGAGGAGCGTTGTCACCTTGTCCGCGTCCGGCTGCCGGTGCACGGTCTGCCCGTCGTAGTAATAAAGCCCGCGCTCGGTGAGAAAATACAGTACGTCGCCGTATCGCACGCACGCGGTATGCTGCGCCTGCCGGGTGGCAGCATTGACGGGGTAGATGCGATAGTTTGCCGGACGGTCGCCCAGAAGGCGATAGACCGAATCGCGCTTGAAGATCACCAGCTGGTTGGAGAGCGCAAACAGCCCCGTGATGGGGTCGCTGTCCGTGCCGACCTCCACAAAGCCGCCGCCCACGTTGGGGCTTGCGTCGTTTTGCCGCCAGTCCTCGATGGTTCTGTCGTCGCCGGGCGCCGCGCTCCAATACAGCCTGCACGGATGCGCCGGGTCGCCTGCCGCAAACAAGCGGTTGTAATACAGCTCCACAAAGTTGACCGCAATATCCGAAAGCTGCACGGTCGATCCAAAGCGCTCCGTCGCGCCGCTCATGCCGTCCCATTTTTGCAGCTGCGCGCCGCGGTTTGCCAGAAGCAGCTGCTCCGTGCTTGCAATCTTGACAGAAAGGAAGTCCACATCCTCTGCCGCTGTCGTGAGCGCAGCGTCCGTGTGCAGCGTGCGCCATACGTCTTCCCCGTCGCAGATGGCAAAGACGTCGTTTTTCCCAACCGTCACAAACGTTCTTGCCGTCCCCGTATGGCGCACATACAGCCGACGCAGCGTCGCAGGGGATGGATGCTTTGTGGCAACATGCCGCGCATAGCCCTTGGCAACGCGAAGATAGCCGCCGCGCGTTTCCATGTTTTCCGCGTCGGGACTTTCGCCCGCGTGGATCGCGTTCTGACAGGTGCTTTGGTTGATCCCGTAAAAGCGCGGAATCTCGAATAGCTGCATGGTCATGCGACCGCCTCCTTTCAATAGATGTTTTCAATGGTGTAGGCGTCCTGCTGCCCCATGTGCTCTTTGAGGTTTCTTTTGGCGGCGTTGTACAATTCAAAGCTTGCCCTTGCCGCAGCCATGGACGCGCTGTCACCCGAGGCGCGCTCCCGCCCGACCGCATAGCTGATTAACGCGCCATGGCACCACAGCGGCAGATCCGGCTCGTCGGTGTCGGTTTTCATCTCCACCGGCAAATAGCGGTAGCACACCTCCACGGCGCCGTCCTTTGCCGTGGGCGTTTTGAGCTGCTGCGTACCCGCGCCGTAGTAGAACGGCACCCGCTGCCCGTTGCAATAGAGCGCGATCACCTTGGCGCATTCACGCGGCAAAAGCGTCAGATCCACCGCGCCGTTTTCAATCGTCACCGGGTCGGTGCGGCGCGGCTTTAAGACGCACACAAGATCGATCATGGCGTCGTTGAGATAGCGGGTCAGCTTGTCGCGCCACGCTTCGCGCGTCTGCGCGTCCGTCGGGCGGTCAAGCTGCTGCAAGCTGCCCGTGAGTAATTCCTGTAACGTCATCTTCCCTGCTCCTTATGCCAGACGTTTGCCGCCGCTTTGATACGCCTTGACCGCTTTTAAGCTCTCCACGCGCACCCGGTCGGTTTCTGCAATGACCTTGGCAAGGCTTTCCGGCACCTCGACGCGAGTTTCTGTGCGGATGCGGAAAAAGTGTCCGTTGATGCCGCCCTCCCAGAAGGGTCTGCCGTTTTCCGGGGAGATGGTAATGGCAACCTTTTTTTCCGCTGCCAGCGCTTTGCAGGTTTCGTTTGCGATCTCGTCAATCTGTTGTTCGGTAATATACTGCATATCGTTTCTCCTTCTCTGTGCTGATTGGAGCGGGGGGCGGCGTCCGCCCCGACCGCTCTTATGCTAAAATCCGCCCGTTGCAAAAAGTCGGCACAATCACTGCCGGCTCTTTTTGCCGCCGGATCAGATGCTCACGGCGTGCTCGATGCGCACAAGCCAGAGATCGTTGAGGATCGTGGCGGCGTACGCCATGACCTTTGCGCCGACGGTGGCGCGCTGGTTCAGCGGATCGTCCGTACCGGCGCTGCCCAGCGGCTTGATGATGCTCTGCACCGCACCGCTGCCCGCGACATCCACAACGCCATAAGCGTCCGCGCCAAATACCAGCGTCGCGTGCACATCGACTGACGAAGCGCCCGCCGCGGCATAGACCTTGGCCTCGGTGCTCTCGACAAACACGACGCCAAAGAGCCTGCCGATCTCGCCGGAATAGATCTGTTCCACGTTTGCATACTTGGAAACATCCTGCCAAAGCGTGTCGTTTTGCAGATCAAACGTCGCATCGGGCGAGCAGATGCACACAAAGTGCGGTTTTCTCGCCTGCCCCTCCGGGCTCTTGACAAACATGCGCGCCTTTGCCTTTTTGAGCGTGCGAACAGCCTTTCGAATCTCGGTGACGGTCAGCTTGTCGGAAGCCGTCACGGAGGCTCTTGCCGTTTTTCCGCCGGCATACTGCACGTTGCTGCCCGCGCACATGGCGTCGCGGGTGACCCACTCCACCACCGTACCCAGCTGCTCGCCAAGAAGCTCCGCAGAATCATTGAGCACCGGATCGTAGGCGGTCAGATCCACCAGATCCGATACCTCCACGTATGCGCCGTACTGCTTGACCGTCGCCTCCACGTGCGACTGTTCCAGGCTCTGTCCGTCCGGCGTAACGCCCTCGGTCAGCTCCAGTGCCGCAGCATCCGGCGTGAACAGCTCGTAGCGGCGAAACTCCGCATGCTTGCCGTTGTTTCTCGGGATGGGTCGCTTTTGCCCAAAGGCGGCGTGGACAAGCCGTGTCTTTGCCGTCTCCAGAAGTTTGCGATCATAATAACCGACGTTGAAAAAGGCGCTGCTCGCCGTAGAAAGCGTGGTATTGGTAGCCATAATCGTTCCTCCTTGTTATCGCTGATAGGTTCGTTGTGTGTTTTCTATGGCCTCCTGCTGGAACCGGCGCTCCAGCGCGGCAAATTCCTTGCTGGTCATGGTGCGAAAGTTTGCCGTCGGCGCAGTCGCCGCACCGCCCTTGACCGTGTGCGGCAAGGCGTTTCTACGGTAGAGCGTCTGTTCGGCCTCCTGCTTTGCGCGTGCAGTTGCGCCCTGTGCGCGCTGCTCCGCGTCGTAGATGCGAACGGCGGCTTCCGGCGGAAATTCCGAAAGAAGCTTTGCAAACGCATTGTCCTTGCACGCCGCCTCAAGGTCAAAATCCTTGGGGAGCCTGCCCGCCTGTTGCAGGGTAAACAGCGCGTTTACCGCTGTGAAAAAGGGATTTTTTTTGGCCGTTTCCGGCTCTGCCGCAACGGGCTGCGGCTGTTGCAGTTTATCGAGTTTTTGTTCCATCCTGTTGTTCCTCCTGTTCGAATTGTTCGTGCATTTCTTTTTTTAGCTGCTCCTTGCCGTCAAACACCATCAGATCCACCGCCTGCTCGGGACGGATCACGCCGGCTTTGAGCATGGCGAGCACCAGTTCGTTCTGGTTCATGGCGGTATACTTTGTCTCCTGCTGCGCCTTGACGGTGATATAGAATTCGATCGGCAGCGCCACGTTGCCCGGTGCAAGACGCACCAGCATCACGCTCTCAAACGTGCAGCGCTTGGGTATGCCGTCGATGAGCACCGTCACCTCGCGGGTAAAGTAGTTAAACTCCCGTTCCACCATGATCTCCATGCGCACCGCGTCGCGGAACGATTCGTGCAGCTGCCGCGAGATGGTTCTTGCGCGCTTGTTGCTCATCTCCTGCAACGCCGCGATGGCGGAGGCCGCCGTCATGCCGCCGCTTGCCATCCCGCGCGAAAAATCGTTCGCGCCGGATTCCTGCTTGATGCCCTCGCGGATACTCCCGATATAGGAGATCAGGTACGCGGGCAGCGGCGGCGTGGAAAACCAGGTCACGCCGTTCAGGCTTTCGCCCTTGTGCACCTCGCGGCTCCAGTCCTTGAGATCGTCCACGTCAAAGCCCGACGCCTCTGTGACAAGAAGCTTGTTGTGGGCCGCCATCAAGGCGTTTTTTAGCACGATCTGGTCGAGCTTATCGGCATAGCGCTGCTGTGTTTCAAACATGTCCACCATGCCGTAGCCAAGACAACTGCCTTTTCTTTCAAAGAGCGTCGTGACGATGAACGGATACTTTCCGTGATCGTAGTAGCCCTCGGGCTTGACGTCGCGGCTGTGTGAAAGCAGCGTTTTTCCGGCAAGCAGCGCCATGTGCACGCTGTATTGCTCCGTCTCCCGGTCAAATTCGCGGTACCAGTACTCGATCACGAGCACCGTGTTTTTTCGGTCGCCGCGAATGACGTCGTCTGTCGCCGCGTCCGCTTCGTAAATACCGCTCTCGAGCGTCAGCGCCTTGTCAGGATAGCGCATGGCAAGGCTTTCCCTCGTTTGCAGCGAGATGCGAAATACCGCGCGTCCCTGCTGCAAATCCGTACACAGCGGATCAAACAAAATGCTCCTTGCGTCCGTGTGACGGATATACGCGCCGCCAAGTCCGCCGTTCTCCTCCCGGTCGTAACCGACCTCCTGCACGGCATAGCCGCCCACCAGAAGATCGTGGACGATCCTGCGGTATTCCGCCGGGTAATCCGCCGCGTCGTGGTTCTGGCGGATGATCGCCTGCAGCACGCCGGCAACCGCCGTGTCCTCCGGGCTCTCGCCGCCGATCACCGCCTCGGGGATGCGGTCCATCAATTCGCTTGCGATGTTCTCGATCGTAGACTGGATCACGGGCGTGACGGGTCGTGGTTCATTTTTGTCGAGCAGGGGCACATTGTGCCAGTGATCGCCCCGATACATGCGCTCGCAGTTGTCGAGTCTTTGCCATTCGCCGGTGTATGCGGCGCGAAATTCATCAAACAGCGCAAGCGCCCGCTGCGTCAGTGCCGTTTCGGCTGCCATCCGGCTTTCTTTTTCCATGGTCTTTCCTCCAATTCATGTTACAGTGCGCAAAAATCGCCGGTTGACGGATTCTGCGTGGCGAGCGGATCGTAGTGCCGCCTCTTTTTTCCGATGTTCTGCTTCCCGCCCGCCGGACGGCTCATGAGCCCATAGCGCAGCGCTTCGGCGGCATGATCCTCGCAGGCGTCCGAAACATCCTCCGCGTCGGCGGCGTCGTAGGTCAACAGCGGCAGCGTGCGAATGAGGTTCTCGCAGCACGGGAAGACGCCAAGCTTGGGCGCACCGTTTTCCGGCGCTGCAAGGTATTCCCGCACCCGCTGCCATCCCGAAACGCGGCTGTTATCCGCCTTCAAAAGCGGCACGCCACAGGATGCAAACACCTCCGCAATGCACTCGCCCGCAATGTCGCCCGTCTGCACAAGCCCCCGATGCTGCCACGCGTCCGGCGATGCTGCCGTATAAGCGATTTTCTCGCTTCCCGACAGGCTTTTGACCCGGGCTGCAATGTCGCTCGAGAGCGTCTTTGTCAGATACAGCTCGCGGTACACAATGACCCTGCCTTCGGGCGCAACGGCAAACCACAGCACGCAGCAGGGATCGCGATACCCCCAGTCCATCGCCCGAAACCGCCGCCACCATGCGGGGATGCAAAACGGTTCGACCACGTGCAGATCCCGACGAAATTCGGAAAAATACTGCCCGGCCAGCACGTCCCAGTCGCCCATTAGGTGCGCCCGCCGCAGATGCTCCGGGAGATTTTCGAGCGTGCGGACGTATTCGGGATTGTTTTTCAGCAGCACGGGATTGTCGTAGATGCTTGCGGGGATAAAGCAATAGTCCTCCGGCTGCTCGGCGTTGCGGTACTGCCGGTCGATAAACAATCGCTTGACCCATCCGTGCCCCACGCCGCCGGGGTTGCAGGTATAGTACATGCGCGGGGAAAAGTCACTGCGCACCGAGCGGTTGCAGGTCGTGAGAAACTGCATCTGGCTCTCGGTAAAATGCGTCGCCTCCTCCAATCCCACCACGTCGTACTCCTGCCCCTGATACTGGTAAACGTCCTTTTCCGCGTCGCAGTAACCGAGCTTGATGCGGCTGCCGTTTGGAAACGTAAACACGCGCTGCGTCTGGTTGTAGTTCACAAACCCCGATAATTCCGCAAGCAGCGGCCGCACATGGTTCTCGGTCAATTCCGGCAGCGTTCGCCGAAGCAGCAGCAGGGACAGGTTGTCATAGCGAATGGCCAGCAGCACCATTTTTCTTCGCATTGCCCAGCTTTTTCCGCCGCCCCGCGCGCCGCCGTATGCGGTATGCCGCGCGGTGGAAGCAAAGAAAGCCTGTTGCTTTTGATTTGGATAACCGCACAAACGGATCTGCTTCACTCGCTCCATCCCTCCCTATCGTCCAAAAGAATTTCGATACGCTCCTCCTTTTCGGGCGTAGTCCCGTACCCAAGGTCTTTGAGCAGCAGGGAAACGATGCTCGTGTTGAGCTCGCCGATCAAAGCGCGCTCGATCGTATACCGCTCGATGCGTCGGATCGCGTCCGCCATCGCGGCGGCGGTACGCTTTTCTCCCGGCGCATCGGATACGGCAAGTCGCCGTATTTCCTGCTGCGACAGCCCCACGTGGGAAGCAAGCCCCGCCATGGTGTATGGGATCTGCCGGTAGACGATGGCGCCGTTTTTCTGCACCAGACGCTCCGCGGTCGCGTCGCAGGCAGCAAAATATGTTTTCACCCGCTCCTGCAAATCCTTTGCTTTCTTTTCCATGCGTGCTTGCTCCTTTCTTGGATCTTGACCCTGTCGCACGGCAGAATTCCTTTTGTTTTCCTGCCGCTGTCTTGAGTATGGCGGAAAAACAAAAAGAATTTTATTGTAATTCGCAAATGCCAAATTACAATAAAATTCCAGCTTGTGCTCCTCTTGATAATATGAAATATTACAATTTCATAGCTGCAAAATTGTTCTTTTTTTCAATATGCAAAAATTTATAAGCTATACAGAAAAATTGATATAATTTGCATAATATGCTTGCATTTTGTCAAGTTATGTTGTATATTTTTTCGGAGATAAATTATATATTTTTTAAGGAGCCTATGCAATATGCAGTATGTAAAAAGAATTCTTGCAGATTTGGCGGCAAAAAATCCCAATGAACCGGCCTTTTATCAGGCGGCGCACGAGGTGCTGACCAGCATTTCCCCCGTGGTCGAGCAGGATGCGCGCTATCGCCGCTGGGGCATTTTGGAGCGCATGGTCGAACCCGAGCGCCAGTTTATGTTCCGAGTGCCGTGGGTCAACGACGCGGGCGAAGTGTGCGTCAACCGCGGCTACCGCATCCAGTTCAACAACGCCATCGGCCCGTTCAAGGGCGGTATCCGGCTGCATCCTTCGGTGAATCTTGACATCATGAAGTTTCTCGGCTTTGAGCAGTCCTTCAAAAACGCGCTCACCGGGCTGCCCATGGGCGGCGCAAAGGGCGGCTCGGACTTTGACCCCAAGGGCAAGTCCGACATGGAGGTCATGCGCTTTTGCCAGAGCTTTATCACGACCTTATATAAATACATCGGCGCGCATCACGACATTCCCGCGGGCGATATCGGCACGGGCGAACGGGAAATCGGCTACATGTTCGGTCAGTTCAAGCGCATGACCAGCCATTTTGAGGACATTCTCACCGGCAAGGGCATGACCTACGGCGGCTCTCTTGTGCGCACGGAAGCCACCGGCTACGGTCTTGTGTATCTTGTGGCGCAGATCCTCTCCGCGCGCGGTGAAGGTATCAAGGGGCAGACCGTCGCCATCTCCGGCTCGGGCAACGTCGCCATCTTTGCCGCCGAAAAAGCGCAGCAGCTCGGCGCCAAGGTCGTCACCATCAGCGACTCGACCGGCTGGATCTATGATAAGGAAGGCATTGATCTCTCTCTTGTCAAAAAAATCAAGCTGGAGCAGCGCGGCCGCATCAGCGCCTATGCCGAAGAGCGCAAGCATGCCGATTATCAAGCGGGACGCGGCGTATTCACCGTTCCGTGCGACATTGCGCTGCCCTGCGCCACGCAAAACGAGCTGCTGGAATCGGACGCAAAGGAGCTTGTGAAAAACAGCTGCCGCATCGTCGCCGAGGGCGCCAACATGCCCTGCACGCCGGAAGCGATTCACGCATTGCAAGCCAACGGCGTCCTTTACGTACCGGGCAAGGCAGCCAACGCGGGCGGCGTCGCCACCTCGGGTCTGGAAATGAGCCAGAACGCCATGCGTTACAGCTGGACATTTGAGGAAGTAGACGCGCGCCTCAAGGACATCATGGCAGGTATTTACCAGCAGATCTCCGGTGCTGCCGCGGAATACGGCATGCCGGACAACTTCATGGCCGGCGCAAATATCGCAGGCTTCAAGAAGGTCGCAGAAGCCATGCTGGCACAGGGCGTCTGCTGAAAGAATCACCCTCCAATAAAATCCAAGGCTCCGCCCAAAACAGCGGAGCGTTTTTCGTGCTATTTCAGCTGCGTTCTGTAAAAATACAGAATTTTCTATAAAATTTGACAGAATTGTGTCGAGAATGTTATAATAAAAATAATCAGATCACCTAATTATCTTTTAGAGTATGTTTCTAAAGTCTGCTAGATGAAATTTTGCGTCATCGGCTTGCAGATTGAGGCAAAAAACGTAGGCTTAGCGGTGCTAAGGCGAGGCTTTTTAACAAAAATATGCAAGTCGAGGGCGTGAAATTGCGCTTGCGTGATTTTAGAAACACACTCTAGTCGGCTTTTTATGGGAGGGATGCCTTTCAAAAAAACATTGCAGCATTTTTTGGACGTCACACGTACTACACCTGACGAAAAAAACAATAGGAGGAAAGTCATGGAAAAACTATTTCATCTGAAAGAACACGGCACAACAGTCCGCACGGAAATCGTGGGTGGTCTGACGACATTCTTCGCCATGGCGTACATCATCTTTGTCAATCCCAACATTTTACAAAATACCGGAATGCCCTTTGGCGGCGTATTCTTTGCCACCTGTATTGCGGCGGCAATCGGCTGCCTGCTGACGGCGTTCCTTGCCAACGTACCCTTTGCGCAGGCGCCGGGCATGGGTCTCAACGCCTTCTTTGCCTTCACGGTATGCGCAAGCTGGGGCATGGGTTATACCTGGCAGGAAGGTCTTGCCATCGTTTTGATCTCCGGCATACTGTTTTTGATCGTCGCTATCAGCCCGCTGCGCGGCAAGATCATTTCCGCGATTCCCTCGTCCCTGAAGGCAGCCATCAGCGTTGGTATCGGTCTGTTCATCGCCATGATCGGCCTGCTCAATTCTGGCACGGGTATCGTCAAGCTTGACGCCGCCAACAACATCACCGCGTTAAACTTTGTCGGTGAAGCCGGTCTGAACAGCGCCGCCATCCTCACGCTCATCGGTCTTTTAATCACCTCCTTCCTCATGGCATGGAAGGTCAAGGGCGCGATCTTCATCGGCATCATCACCACAACGCTCATCGGTATTCCCATGGGCGTCACCCATATTCCGGAGAAGCTTTGGGACGCAAGCATGCTCTCTACTGAAACCGTGTTTGCGCTCGATTTCCACGGCCTGTTCAGCAAGGGCATTCTGCCGCTGATTACAGCGGTGATCGTATTTGCCATCTGCGATTGCTTTGACACGGTCGGCACGTTGATCGGCACCGCGGGCAACTGCGGCATGCTCGACAAAGACGGCAACCTGCCCAAGGGCGACAAGGCTCTCATCGCGGATGCTATCGCAACCTGCACCGGCGCCTGCCTCGGCACCTCTACCGTGACCACGTTTGTCGAATCCTCCGCCGGCATTTCAGAGGGCGCACGCACCGGTCTGCACTCGGTCGTCGTCGGCATCTTGTTCCTGCTCGCGCTGGTTCTGTCGCCGCTTGCCGGCATTATCCCCGGCGCCGCTACTGCGCCCGCTTTGATAATCGTCGGCGTACTGATGATGAAGAGCGCGGTCAACATCGAATGGAGCGACATCGAGCTCGCCATCCCTGCGTTCCTGACCATCGTCATGATGCCCTTCGCCTATTCCATCTCCGACGGTATCGGCTTTGGCTTTATCTCCTTCACGCTCATCAAGATGGTGCGCGGCAAGTTCAAGGAGGTTCCGGTTCTGATGTATGTGCTGTCGGCGTTGTTTATCGCCATGTACGTGCTCAAATTCATGTAATTCGATTGACAGGTACACAAAGCGGCCGCCCAAAAGGGCAGCCGCTTTTATTGTTTGTGCTCCTTCAATTTTTGAGCAGTTGCTCGAGCCGGTTCAAAAACGCGTCCACCATGGCAGGCTCGGTCGCCCAGCTTGTGCAAAGGCGGATCGCGTCGTGCGTCGCATCCACCGGTTCCCAGTAGGTGTACAAAAATTCCTCGTGCAGTGCAGAAAGCACCTCGGTCGGCAGAATGGGGAAAACCTGATTGGTCGGCGTTTTGCAAAGAAACGGCACGCCCAGCAAAAACAGCCCGCGCGTCAGCCGCTGCGCCATCTGGTTGGCGTGCTCGGCAAGACGGAAATACAATTCGTCGGTAAACAGCGTCAAAAATTGCGTGCCCAGCAAAAAGCCCTTTGCCAGCATGCCGCCGCGCTGCTTTAGAATATAGCGAAAGTCCTTGTTGCGCGCGTCCCCGCGCAGCACCAGCGCTTCGCCAAACAGCGCGCCCATCTTGGTGCCGCCGATGTAGAACGCGTCCGTCAGCGCCGCAAGATCCCGCAGCGATACATCCGTGTCCCGCGCCGTCAACGCACAGCCAAGCCTGGCGCCGTCCACAAGCAGCGGCATGTCAAACCGGTCGCATACCGCCCGGATCGCCAGCAGCTCTTCCTTGGTGTAGATCGTGCCGACCTCCGTCGGATGCGAGAGATATACCATGCCCGGCTGCACCGTATGCTCCGCGTTTTCATCGGCATAGTGGCGCTTGACATAGGCTTCGATCTGCTCGGCGCAGATTTTGCCGTTTACAGCGGGCAGTGAGAGCACCTTATGCCCCGTTCCCTCGATCGCGCCGGATTCATGCGCGTTGATATGCCCCGTATCCGCGGCGATTACACCTTGATGAGGCTTCAAAAACGCTGCAATCACCGTCAGGTTCGTCTGTGTGCCGCCCACCATGAAGTGCACGTGCGAATCGGGGTTATTTAGATACTTCTCAATCGCCTCACGCGCTTTTTGGCAAGTCTCGTCCATCCCGTAGCCCATTTGCTGGATACGGTTCTGGCGCTGCATCGCTTCGAGAATCTTCTCATGCGCGCCTTCGGAATAATCGTTTAAAAAGCTGTATCGAATCGCCATACCGCTGTCTCCTTACGGAATTACATAAAATAGAATGCTGAAATAGTGCAAAATGCTGCCCGCCAGCACGAACAGATGCCAGATCGAGTGCATATACCTGACGTCCCCGCGGCGGAAAAACAGCAGCCCCGCCGTATACAGCACGCCGCCGGCAAACAGCAGCCACATGCCGCCTGCGCCGATTGCGAGTGCAACAGGCTTGATGAACAGCACAATGCACCACCCCATGGCGATATAGCAGATCATGGAGAATACCTTGAATTTCTCCAGATTTACCGCGTTCAGCGTAACGCAGAGCGCCGTCAGCCCCCACAGTACGCCAAAAACCGTCCAGCCGCGCCAACCGCCCAGCGAACAGAGCGCATAGGGCGTATAGGTGCCCGCGATCAGCAGATAGATTGTGCAATGGTCAAAGATGCGAAAAACGTACTTGGCGGTATGGTTCGTCAAGCTGTGATAGAGCGTGGACATCGCGTACAGCAGAATCAACGAGGCGCCGTACACCGCCGAGGAAACGACCTCGATCGCGCCGCCGCTGATGGCAGCCTTCACAATCAGAACCGCGCAGGCGGCGACGCCAAGCAGCGCTCCCACGCCATGGGTAACGGCGTTGAAAATTTCTTCCCCGATGGTATAGAACGGAGAGAAGCGCTCCGGTTTTGTCTCTTTTTCGTCTGTCGGTGCAGGCGTGTTTTCCGTGATCCGTGTTTCTTCCATAGCGGTAATGATAGCATGTTTCGATCTTTGCCGCAACTGCGCACAGATCAGGGCAAAAAAACGCGTTCTAAAGCCCCGCGGGTTCGGTGCGGAAGCACGCGGGAAAACCGTTCAAAACAGGCGACGCTTTTCGGCGCGCAGACCGCTGACCGCCCTCAGTTGTTTTCCGCCGCATGCGATGCGTCCACAATGGCGAAGAATCGCTCCTTCGCAGCCGTAAAGTCCCGGTACAGCGGCTCCAGCTCCGCATATTCCTTGTGCCGCAGCGATTCTACGAGTTTGCCGGCCGCCCGATACAGCGGCGTGATTCCAAGATTTGCGGCAACGCCTTTGAGCATGTGCGCAGCGTCAAACGCCGCGGAATAGTCTTTGCCTTTGAGCGCTTCCTCCAGCGCGGAAAAGCCGGGATCCTCCCGGAACATCTCCATGCAGCGAAGCAGCAGCGTTTCGTCGTCCGCCACACGCTCCAGCGCACCGTCAATATCGCACCCCCACAGGCGCAGTTGATCCATCATGATGTGTACGCTCCTTTCCCCCCGCGTGCCGCCTGCTGCGGCGCCTCCCGGATACACCATGCGTTGATGCTCTCGCATCCGTCTATTCACTTTTGTGACACGCCGTTCTTCAATATCGCTTTTATATGTGACACATTCGAGAACTTTTGATCCCGCCGTTTGTTACCTCGTCACAAGATTGGCGTTATGTAACGGTTTTATTCATTATACAATGCTCTTTCCGGATTGTCACACAGAAAATTGCTTTTTCTGCTCAAATTCTTGCTTTTTACCGTATTCATAATAAAAAAAGCGTCCCGCATGTAACAATACGGGACGCCAGCATAATTCTCTTGTTCAGATCTGTTCCGGGTCGTTCGTCTGTGGCTGCGTTTCGCTGCCCGTCGGGTCAGCGGATTGGTTCTGATAGGAATATTGCTGATAATAGTATTGCTTTCCCCCAGTGGGGTTCAATCTGCCCGTTACATCCAGATAGAAGGAGGTCTGCGCCGCCTTGACGTAGGGTACCAGGAAAATCGCGCCGATCCCCGCGGTAAAGGCCGCCAAAATATACCAGCCGATGAAGGAGAAATTCAGGCAGAACAGACGCCCCTTGTTGCCGCGCATCATCTGCTTGGAATTGTTGATCGCATCCAGGCAGCCAAGATTTGTGTTTTCGGTCATCAGATACGGTGCAAGCGTATAGCGATACGACGCTACGATCGGCAGCGCCAGCAGGCCAAGATAGGACGCCGCGCCCAAAATCATGACTGCAACGCCTACCCACGTAGTTCCTGCGGAGGCTCCGACGCCGCCGATTGCGCACACGACGCCGCCGGCGACCATGACGCCCAGCCCGACAAGGGAGGGCAGCGACCAGAGCACCACAAATAAGAGCGTCAAAAGCCGAAGCCCCAGCGCGCGTCCAAACACGGAGAACCGTTCAAACAGCGTCGAAAACGGATGCGCTTCGCCGGTAAACAGACGAATGTTATACAGATCGTAGCCCAGCTCCACCGCGCCGCCGACAATGAGCTTTGCCAGCGAATAGACGCCCACGATGCCGGAAAGTCCCAGCGCCGCAACCATCCCCACACGAAACAGCGGGGATTCCACAACGCGCTGTATCGCATATTGCAGCTCCTGCCAGTTGTTCACCTGGAAGCCGTTTAGCAGCCCATGCAAATCCGCCTGACTGAAGTTGAAGGAAACCGATGGAATGCCGCCGCTCATTCCCGCGCCCAGTACGCCCGCAACAAGCGAAGCAAGCACTGCCCACCAGTAATTCCCGGAGAGCGCCGTCCTTGCGGACAGCCGAAAATCCCTTGCTTTTCTCATGTTTTTTCCCCCATTTTATCAACGTACGGCAGTGCGCCTTATGCGCGCTTGACCGTCACAAAATACTTGTTCAACAGTGCGAGCGGCTGATAGGCAAGCTTCGAGGTGCGAAGTCCCTCCTCGCCGGAATCGTCCTCGCGGTTGATAAACAGCGTATCCTCATGCAGCGTATTTTTCGCGTATTCGGACACAATCGCCTGATACGCGCCTGCGTAATCGAGCCGTGCCTTTTCCACATGCACGTACAGCGTATCGGCCACGATTTCGCCCACCGCCAGCGCGACCACCGTGCCGTCAACCTCCACATACCCCGCCGGCAGCGAAAACATGAGGCAATCCCGCAGCAGCTCCTTTGCGCGCAGCATCTCTTCCTTTTCGATCGGCTTGTCCATGGACGTGTGCTTTTCATATCCGTCCAGGAACGCTACCGCGATCTCCAGCGTTTCGGCGGTAACAGGTACATATCGATAGGAAGGATACTCTTTTTTGAAGCGGTTCAGGTGATTTCTTTGCCCGTGCAGCTTTTTTCCCGCAAATGTGACGAGGCTCTGCGCCTCATAGAGATAGTCCGCCCAGTCGCGGCGCTCCTCAATCTCCACCCGATCGCCAAAGCGCGCCTTGAGCTGCGTCAGTCCATCGTCCGGCACGGCGCAAAAGCGCAGCGTGACGTCCCGCTCCACGGCGTCCTGTTCGATCGCATCGAGCGCTTTGTTTAAGTCGCCGCCGCCAACGGGGTACAGATAGCCGCAGCCCTCCATGGGATAGCAGCCAAACAGCACGAGCATCCCCTCCACAATCGCGAAGGAGGATTGAAAGTAGGCGCGCCACTGGTAGATAGCGCCCAGCGAATAGTCACAGGTTTTGTACGTTTGGGCATTCAGGTAAGGCAGCAGCGTCGTTGCATTTTCCAGCGTAATCGGTAAAAACGAAATCATCGATATCTTTTCTTTTGCTCCATGCCGTTCTATCATTGGAAAACGCATCCGCCGTCTCCCGCTTCGGCACGGAAAGCATACCATTTTTTGTTTTGCAATGCAATCCTCGACCGGTCGCATTTTGGCTGTTTGAACGTTTTCTCATCCAAAATGGCACATTCTTTTCTCCGAAAAAGAAGCGGATTTCCACTCGCAATGCAAATCAAGGTGTGGTATACTTTATTCGAACAAACGTTCGTATGCAACAAGGAGGAATTTATGTCTGTAAATGCAATGCAATCTCTCAAGCAGCTTGCGCGGGAACGCCTGAATGCTTACCGGCAGGAAAACACGCTGCTCAAGGCGCTGGATGCGGGCGACGACGGCGCGCAGATCTCCCGCGTTACCGGCCGGATGATCCCGCCGCCTACGCCGCAGCAGGTACGCGCCATGCGCCAGTGGAATCTCGCCATTCGGAACGCCGTGCGGCTCATGGGAAAATCACATCACGACAAGGCGCGCTTTATGGTGCGCTATTTCGGTCTGGAAACGCCGATCAACCGCAGTCAAAGTCCGGCAGCGCGATTGATCCGGCTTTCACAGGACTACAACGTCGCACAATCGACCCTGTACAGCTGGATCGATGACGTCTGCCACATCGTACTGCTCTGCGCCGTGGAAACCGGCGCGCTTCGCCCTTCCGAGGCACAAAAGCTTTTGCCCTAAATCCGCGTTCAGGCTCTCACAAGGCGCGCGTCTGCCGGTTTGCCCTGCCGGCGGGCGCGCGCTTTTCATTTCATGTCACATATGGTAAAATGTTGTCGCTGTCGATACAGCAATTTTGGAAGGGGAACTATATGGAAGAAATACTCATTGCAAACGGTCTGTCCAAGACCTTCCAGCTGTCCAAAAAGCAGCAGAAGCTTGAGCATACAAACCAGAAAAAACGCATCGCCGTAGACAATCTTTCCTTTACCGCCTACCGCGGCGAAGTCTTTGGCCTGCTGGGGCCCAACGGCGCCGGCAAGACCACCACGCTCCGCATTCTTGCAACGCTCATTCGTCCCGACAGCGGCGACGCGATCGTTGACGGCAAGAGCGTCGTGCGCGAGCCTTCCGCCGTGCGCGAACGCATCGGCTTTCTCACAAGCGAACTGAAGCTTGAGGAGTTCTTTACGCCCAACTATCTGTTCGATTTCTTCTCCGAGCTGCACGGCGTGCCGCAGGATGTGCGCGAGGCACGCAAGGCCGCGCTCTTTTCCACCTTTGGCATCTCGGAGTTTGCCGAGGTCAAGGTCGCAAACCTCTCCACCGGCATGAAGCAGAAGGTGTCGCTCGCCGTCTCCATCGTACACGATCCGGAGATCATCATATTCGACGAGCCCACCAACGGACTGGACGTCATCACCGCCCGCGTTGTGACGGATTTTCTCATGACGCTCAAGGAGCAGGGCAAGAGCATTCTTGTTTCCACGCACATTTTCAGTCTGGCCGAGAAGATCTGCGACCGTATCGGCATCATCATCGACGGAAAAATGGTGCTGTGCGACGCCAAGGAAGCCGTCATGGCGGGGCAGTCGCTGGAGGATCGTTTCTTCGCGCTCTACGAGGAAGTGGCGGGTGACGCAAAATGAAGCAGAAAAACAATATTCTCACCATCATGAAGAAGGAGTTTTCCCGCTTCTTCGGCGACCGCAAAATGGCGGTGACAACGCTGCTGCTGCCGGGTCTTATGATCTATGTCATGTATTCGTTCATGGGCGACGCCATCGTGAAGCAGTTTATGCCGGATGAAGACTATCGGCCCAGCGCGTACGTCACAAATCTCCCGGACGAGCTTGCGCCCTCGCTGGAGGCTGTCTTGACCGTGACCGTGCCGGAGGATCTTGCGCTTGACGCGCAAAAGAACGCCGTCGCCGCCAAGGAAACGGAGCTTGCCGTCATTTTTCCGGAAAACTTTTTTGCGGACATGACCGTCTACGACGCCGCAAGCGCGACCGGCGCCGCGCCGAACGTGGCCGTCTACTACAATTCCGCCGACACGGAATCCAGCGCCGCCTACCAGTCGCTGCTTGCCGTACTGAACGGGTTTGAAACGTCGCTTTCCAACAAGTTCGACGTCAACGCCGGCGCGGAAACCTACGATTTGGCGAGCAAAAAGGATGTGGCGGGCATGGTCTTTTCCTCCATGGTGCCCATGCTGATGATGATCTTCCTGTTCTCCGGCTGCATGGCCGTTGCGCCGGAATCCATCGCGGGCGAAAAAGAACGCGGCACCATCGCCACGCTTCTCGTTACGCCGCTCAAGCGCAGCGAGCTTGCCATCGGCAAGATCGTCAGCCTTAGCGTGATCGCGCTGTTATCCGGCATTTCCAGCTTCCTCGGCACCATGCTCTCGCTGCCCAAGCTGATGGGCGGCGCGACCGGCGCGATGGACGCTTCGGTCTACACCTCTGCGGACTATGTCATGCTGCTCGGCATCGTGCTCTCCTCCGTGCTGATTATCGTGTCGATGATCTCCATCATCTCCGCCATGGCCAAGAGCGTCAAGGAAGCCTCGAGCGCCATTATGCCGCTGATGATCGTCGTCATGTTCATCGGCATCAGCTCGATGTTTGGCAACGGCGCTTCGACGGAGCTGTACGTCTACCTGATCCCGCTCTACAACAGCGTCCAGTGCATGAGCGGCATTCTCGCCTTCACCTGCCGTCCGGTGTATGTGCTCATCACCGTGGGCGCGAATCTTTTGTATACGGTAGGTCTTATCTACATCCTCACGCGGATGTTCAACAGCGAGAAGATCATGTTTTCCCGCTGAAAAAGCCGGTTTTTCCGATCGACCCCGTTTACAAAGCCGGAAAAAGCGGATATAATAAAGGTTCAACAGCAAGGAACGGGACAGGTTCTGTCGATCGGGAAAATCAAGCGAGCCGCGTGTGGTGCAAGGCGGTGTTTTCTTCCGGCAGAGTATCCCCCGCCAGCTGCAACGCCGAACCTGCTTGATGCAGCAACGTAAGCCGCGCCGTTTCCCGCGTTAAGGGGTTTGAGGATGCCGTTGTTTTGCATACGCGCATCGAAATTTGGGTGGTACCACGAGCCATTCGTCCCAATCAGACGAATGGCTTTTCCTTTTCTTTCACGAGAAAGAAAAGGAAAACAAAAGAAAGCGATGTGGCGACAAGACTGCGCGCACGCACCAAGTTTATTCGCCTGCTGCTTAGTAAGAGAAAGAAAGCGATGCGACGACAAGACTGCGCGCACGAACCAAGTTTATTCGCCTGACATCAGATTTTACCGATCGGAAAGGAGTCCCACATGCTGTTACGCGGCACGATTTTTTCAGAAGCTTTGGAGATGCAAACCTCCGTTACGATCGTCGCGCCCAACAAGCCGCCAAAGGATAGCGGTTATCGCGTGTGTTATCTTCTGCACGGGCTGTGCGGCAACAACGGTGATTTTGCCGACTACACGACCCTGCCGGAGCTTGTGAACCGCACCGATGTGCTGTTTGTGCTTCCCGAGGTCGGTCGGAGCTTTTACACCGATCTCAAATACGGCGGCAGCTATTTTACCTATGTGGCCTCTGAGCTGCCAAAGTATATTGCGTCCGTATTCCATGTGAGTACGCGTCGCGAGGACGCCGCCGTCATGGGTGTCAGCATGGGCGGCTACGGCGCGCTCAAGTGTGCGCTTCTGCACCCGGAGACCTTTGGCATGTGCTGTGCCGGCGCACCGGCGATGCTGTTTCTCAAAAAAGCGCTCTCCTATCACCGGTCGATTTCCGTGGAAGAGCGCGAAAAACAGTTTGGCAAGCAGCTGCCCAAGGACGTCGCCGCCATGTTTGGCGAGAAATTTACTTACGATCCGGCAAGCGATGTATCGGCGCTCATCAAAGCCGCAGCCGACGCGCCGCAAAAGCCAAGGATCTACATGGCGTGCGGACTTTCGGACGATCTGCTGGAACAGGATCGTCATTTTGCAAAGCTCGTCCGCTCCCTGCCCTATGACTTTACCTATGAGGAATGGGACGGCGCGCACAACTGGCGGTTTTTTGCAGAGATGCTGGAAAAGGGGATAACCCACTGCTTTGGTCAGAACGCTGACCCGGCAATGTAACTATTTAAAAAGAAACATCGGAGGAAAGACATGTACAAAAAGGTTTCAACGGATCTAAATTTCGTGCCCCGCGAAAAAGAGGTGCTCGAATTCTGGAAGGAAAACCACATCTTTGAAAAGAGCGTCGAGCAGCAAAAGGGTAAGCCCGCCTACACGTTCTTTGACGGCCCGCCGACGGCAAACGGCAAGCCGCACATCGGCCATGTGCTCACGCGCTCCATCAAGGATCTCATCCCGCGCTATCGCACCATGAAGGGCTACGACGTGCTGCGAAAAGCCGGCTGGGATACCCACGGTCTGCCCGTCGAGCTGGAAGTGGAAAAGCTTTTGGGTCTTGACGGCAAGGAGCAGATCGAAGCCTACGGCGTAGAGCCTTTTATCAAGGAGTGCAAAAAGTCCGTTTGGAAGTATAAGCACGAATGGGAGGATATGTCCGACCGCGTGGGTTTCTGGGCGGATATGAAAGACCCCTACGTCACCTATGACGACAACTATATCGAGTCCGAATGGTGGGCGCTCAAAAAAATCTATGAAAAGGGTCTTCTCTACAAGGGCTACAAGATAGTCCCGTACTGCCCGCGCTGCGGCACGGCGCTGTCCTCTCATGAGGTTGCGCAGGGCTACAAGGACGTCAAGGAAACCTCGGCCATCGCCAAGTTCTTCTTGAAAAACGATCCCACGGTCGCGATCCTTGCCTGGACGACGACGCCGTGGACGCTGCCCTCCAACGTTGCGCTGTGCGTCAATGCCAATGAGAACTACGTCAAGGTCAAAAAAGGCGACGATACCTATATCCTGGCAGAGAGCCTTGTTGGGACGGTGCTCGGCGAGGACGCCGAGGTGCTGGAAAAATTCCCCGGCAGCACGCTCGAGGGGCTCGAATATGAGCCGCTGTTTGATCTGCCGGTCAACTTCAAGAACAAAAAGGGCTACCGCGTTGTTTCCGACGGCTATGTCACGCTGACCGACGGCACGGGCGTTGTACACATCGCGCCTGCCTTTGGTGAAGACGACGCGCGCGTGGGTCGCGAATGGGATCTGCCGTTTGTACAGTTTGTCAATCCCTCCGGTCATCTTTGCGGCGGCACGCCGTTTGACGGGCTGTTCGTCAAGGACGCCGACAAGCCGGTGCTCGAAGCGCTCAAGGTCTCCGGCAAGCTCTTTGCCGCGCTGCCGTTTGAGCACAGCTATCCCTTCTGCTGGCGCTGCGATACGCCGCTGATCTACTATGCCCGTGAGAGCTGGTTCATCAAGATGACCGCCGTCAAGGACAAGCTCATCGCCTTCAACCGCAGCGTCAACTGGCTGCCCGAGACCATCAAGGAAGGCCGCATGGGCAACTTCCTCGAGAACGTCATCGACTGGGGCATCTCCCGCGAACGCTACTGGGGCACGCCGCTGCCGGTCTGGACGTGCGAATGCGGTCACGTGCATGTGATCGGCAGCCGCAAAGAGCTCATGGAGATGGGCAAAAACGTCCCCGCGGATCTCGAATTGCACAAGCCCTACATCGATCAGGTGGAGGTCGTCTGCCCCGAATGCGGCAAGATCATGAAGCGCGAGCCCGTGGTCATCGAC
>CAZWUK010000022.1:21075-28538 GCA_964636685.1 uncultured Oscillospiraceae bacterium | reverse complement strand
TACGCGATCGTGCAGATCAAAAAGGCGGTCGCCATGGCAAACGGTACGCTCGGAAAGCTCACCGATGCGCAGTCAACTGCGATTTGCCGTGCGTGCGACCGTATTTTACAAGGCGGTATGGAAAAAGAATTTCCGCTCTGTGTCTGGCAGACCGGGAGCGGAACGCAGACCAATATGAATGTCAACGAGGTGATTGCCCGCATGGCGGCAGAGGACGGCGTGGCGCTGCACCCGAACGATCATGTCAATTTGGGGCAGAGCACGAACGATGTTTTTCCGTCGGCGCTGCACGTTGCCACGGTATTGCTGACCGAAAAAAAGCTATTGCCGGCAATGGAGAAACTGGAAAAAACGCTTTTTGACCTAGCTTGCCGCTATCAATCGATCGTAAAGCTTGGCAGAACGCATTTGCAGGACGCAACGCCGGTCACGCTGGGACAGGAAATTTCGGCGTGGCAGGAGATGGCGCGCTGTACACGCGAGATGATTGTTTCTGCCACAGAGCGACTGCGCGCACTTGCACTGGGTGGTACGGCCGTCGGAACGGGGCTCAACGCCGATCCGAAGCTTTCCAAAACGGCATGCCAAAACCTCACCGAAATCTGCGGCACAGCGTTTTTCCCGGCAGAGAATAAATTTCACGCATTGTCGTCGCGCGATGCGCTTTGCTTTTGGCACGGCGCGTTGCGGACGACGGCTGCGGATCTGTATAAGCTTGCCAGCGATGTGCGATTGCTCGGCAGCGGCCCTCGCAGCGGCATTGGGGAACTGGTGCTGCCTGCCAACGAACCGGGGAGCTCGATTATGCCGGGCAAGGTCAACCCTACCCAGTGCGAAGCGCTCACCATGGTGTGCGCGCGCGTGATGGGCAACGATGTTTCGGTGGGAATTGCAGCATCCCAGGGACAGCTGGAGCTGAACGTGTACTTGCCGCTCTTTGCGCGGGTTTGTACGGAGTCTGCACGGCTGCTTTCCGATGCGGTGGAGAGCTTTGTGACGCATTGCCTTGCCGGAATTATTCCAAATACGGCGCGCATCCGTGAAAATCTGGAGCGCTCGCTGATGCTCGTGACCGCGCTTTCACCGCGCATCGGCTATGAAAATGCCGCAAACGTGGCAAAGACGGCGCATGAAGACGGCACGACGCTGCAACAGGCGGCAGAAAAGCTCGGGCTGCTCACGCTGGAGGAATTTGACCGTCTGGTCGATCCGCTTGCGATGACGAACGCGAAGGGATAACAACGATATGAAGCAGGACACAAAGACACGCGGGAAAAAGATTACGTCAACGCTATTTTGGATAGCGGTCTGGATCGGCGTACTGCATACGGCGTATGCCTGCATTCAGACTGCCCAAGATCCGTATACAAGCTTCCCGTGGTGGTCGAATCTTGTGATGATCGGCGTGCCGTATCTTGTCGGCGCGGCGGTGACAGGCTTGGGCTGGTTGCTTTTTGCCCACGCGAAGTCTGGGGACGAGGAAGAAAATGAACCGGCGCAAGAACCTCCCCACGATGCGCCGCAGGATGACAGCCAACGAGAATAGAAACCGGATACAGAGGATCGTCGCACACAACGGCGGTCCTTTATTTTTGGCATTTTGCGAGAGTGTATGTAACCGATCGCTTTTTTGCACATACTATTGCCATGTTGTGGATGCTCTGGGTAATTGTACCGCTGCTTGTGCTGCTTGTGTTGCTGTTTCCCATCCGCATTGCATTGTGCGGGAATGTAACGGCGCGGTTTGCGGTATTACACATCAAAATACGAATGTTGCTGATAAAAAAGTCAGTTTATCTGCGGATCAGTTATTTGCAGCCGCCGGTGATGACGTTGACGTTGTGCCGTGATGACGGTTCAGTGTGGAAGTGTCTGCCCTTGATCTCAAAGAAAAAAACACAAGTTCCGTTGGACGCGGAAAGCATACAATCTGCAATTCGGATCAACCGGCTCTCAATTGATACGGTGGCGGGCATTCGGCAGGCGCCCGTTGCGACGGTGTGTACCTTAGCCGTGTTTCGGATTCTGTTTGATTTTTTGTTTTGCTGGCTTTTGCCGGATACTGCGGAAAGCACCGCTTATCCCGCATTTACGGAAAATTTGCTGCGGATAAAACTGGAAGGAATAGTTACCGTGTTTCCGGTGAAACTGGCAATGGAATACATATGCAGAAGGAAGCGGAAAAAATTAAATGTCACATCCAATTGAAAATATCGTAGGCGTAACCATGGAGCACCTTCGTCAGCTGATTGATGTTAATACCGTGGTCGGCCGTCCCATTGCGGTCAACGCAAATACCGTAATATTGCCCGTATCCCGTGTAACGATGGGCTTTTTGACAGGTGGCGGCGAATATGCAACAAAGCATCCGATTCAAAAGAGCGGTCTTGCGTTGGACGGCGCGGCGTATCCGTTTGCCGGGTCTTCAGCAGCGGGGATTTCTGTCACGCCCACCGCATTTTTAACGGTGCAGGAGGGGCGGGTAACCGTTTCGTCCGCGCACTGCGATACTGCGCTGGATCATTTGGTGGACCTGATTCCACAGGTGACGGCGGACATCGAAGCCTTCCTCAAGGGGATCGGCGTATGCAAAAAAGAAGACTGAGCGCGCTTTTTCTTGCAGCGCTTGCCGCATTGCTGCTGTACCCGAATAAAAAGAGCGCGGCTGTGAACAACGGCGACGCCAGCGCCGCTTCCCTGGCGCTGATGGAGGTTTCTTCGGGCAGGCTCATCTGCGCAAAAAACGAACATACCTCCATGGAGATGGCAAGCACGACAAAAATCCTTACGGCGATTGTCGCAATCGAGTACGGCGATCTCGACGCGATGGTCGCTGTTGACGATTCTGCCATCGGCGTGGAGGGATCGAGCATCTATCTGACAAAGGGCGAAAAGATGCGGCTTTCGGATCTGCTCTACGGACTGATGCTCCGATCCGGCAACGATGCGGCGGTCGCAATTGCCATCCATATTTCGGGATCGGTGGAAAAATTTGCCGCGTTGATGAACGAAAAGGCGCGCGCAATCGGTTGCACGGACTCGAACTTTGCAAACCCCAACGGTCTGCACGCAGACGGGCACTACACCTCCGCGCAGGATCTATGCACGATCTCCGTCCACGCCATGCGAAACCCCGTTTTCCGCACCATCGTATCGACAACATATCACACCGCAGAATCCGGCGACATTCAGCGTACCTGGAAAAATAAAAATAAGATTCTGTGGGAGTTTGACGGCGGGTGCGGCGTGAAGACCGGCTATACCAAGGCGGCGGGAAAATGTCTGGTGTTTGCTGCCGAGCGGGACGGCATGCTGCTGGTTGGCGTGGTTTTGAATGCCCCCGACATGTGGAACGACGCAAAAAAACTGCTGGAATATGGTTTTTCCGTCTGCACCATGACGACGCTGATCGGCAAGGATACACCCATCACAAACCTCTATGTGACGGGCAGTGAGAAAAAGTGGTTGGAAGTTTATACAAAAAGCGATATACTATATCCATCTTTGGCGGATGTTGACGAGGAGATCACATTTACTGTCGATATGCCGCATCAGGTGACTGGCCCGCTGTATGCAGGCGACTGCGTCGGCAAGCTGTATGCCGAATGCAACGGGCAGAGAATCGCCCAGTGCGATCTCGTTGTTTTAGAGGATGCGCCCCTGGCGGCGTATTCGTACTATTTTCATGCGGTTCTTCATGACTTTCTCATCGATGCGTGAAGATCCGGTAAAGGAGCTTCATGCGGCTGCAAAAATATCTGGCGGAGGCCGGCGTCGCGTCAAGACGCGCAAGTGAAAATTTAATCACCGAGGGGCGGGTGCTGGTCAACGGCACGACCGCCACGCTTGGCATGTCCGTGGACCCGGAAAAGGACACGGTGCTTTTTGACGGCAAGCCGGTCGCGGCGGAAAAGCAAAAGCGCGTGTTCCTTTTTTATAAACCGCGCGGCGTCGTAAGCACCTCCGACGATCCCGAAAACCGCAAAACGGTACAGCTGTACTTTTCCGATGTTCCGGAGCGGCTGTATAACGTCGGACGACTCGATCTCAATTCCGAGGGACTGATTTTAATGACCAACGACGGCGAACTCGCCTACCATATGACGCATCCCAGATACGGCGTGGAAAAAACCTACTATACCATCTGCGACGGCAAGCTGACCGCAACGGAGATTGCAAAGCTTGTCAACGGCGTTATGCTCGAAGAAGGCATGACCGCGCCTGCAAAGGTCGAATACGTGCGACCGACGGAGCGGGGCGACACCTCGTTTCTCATCACCATCCACGAAGGTCGCAATCGGCAGATCCGACGCATGGTGGAGGCGGTTGGGCATCGAACGCTGCGGCTCAAACGCGAGCGGTTCGGCACGTTGACGTTGGGGGAGCTAAAGCCTGGGCAAAAACGGGAGTTAACGGAGCAGGAGATCACGGCGTTGAAAAAAACGCTGGGTATAGAATAATATACTATTTTCGAGCAGGAATTACAGGAGTCCTGTCGAATAATACAGAATAAGGGCGAGGATAGAGGTATTCTTGTCCCAATCACATATGGAGGTATCTACTATGGAAGGGTCGCCCAGCTTGTTGGAAGTCGTGCTTCTTGGACTGGGAACGGTTTTTGTCGGTCTCATCTGCCTCATCTTCATCGCAAAGCTGATGAGCTTTTTGGTACGTTCTTTCGGTGGGAAGAAACAGCCGAAAACGGAAAAGACCGCGCCTGTCTCAGCCGCGGGGAACAATGATATACCGGACCGTGGAGCATTTGTAGCTGCAATATCGGCTGCAATTGCGACGACAATGGGAACGGATGTCAAGGGACTTCGAATTTTATCTATCGAGAAAACGAAATAAGTGGAGGGGAAGAACGATGCGTACTTTTCATGTCAATGTCAATGGAACGGAATACAAGGTTACTGTAGAGGAAACGGAAGGTCAGGCGCAGGCGCCCAAGGCCGCCGCACCCGCACCCGCGTCCGCGCCCGCTGCAGCGCCCGCAGCCGTGCAGACGCCCAAAGCTGCACCCGCGCCGGCTGTCGCCGCTGGCGGCGAAGCGATCAAAGCGCCCATGCCGGGCACGATCCTCTCGGTCAACATTACCAATGGCGCCGCAATCAAGAAGGGACAAGTCCTGATGATTCTGGAAGCCATGAAGATGGAAAATGAGATTCTTGCGCCGGTGGACGGCACAGCGCAGAGCGTCAACGTGCAGAAGGGTTCTACGGTAGAAACGGGTACGGTTCTCTGCACCATCGCGTAACTAAAGAGGTACGACGATGATAGAATTTCTAAAAACCACGGGGTTTTATCAGGTGGTCGATTCTCCGTTAAGCCTGATTATGATACTCGTGGCATGCTTTTTGCTCTATTTGGCGATTGTAAAGAAGTTTGAGCCGCTGCTCCTTTTGCCCATCGCCTTCGGTATGCTTTTGACCAATCTGCCGGGCGCCGGGATGTATCACGCGGAAATTTTTGCCGAAGGGCATGTCGACTGGGCGATGCTGGGCGATCCCAAACAGGCGGGTCTGCTGGATTACCTGTACCTTGGTGTAAAGCTTGGCATTTATCCGTGCCTGATCTTTATGGGCGTGGGCGCCATGACGGACTTTGGCCCCTTGATTGCCAACCCCAAGAGCCTGATCTACGGCGCAGCCGCGCAGCTTGGCATCTATGTTGCGTTTGCGCTGGCGCTGCTGCTGGGCTTTTCCAATGCTGCTGCTGCCTCCATTGGCATCATCGGCGGCGCGGACGGCCCGACGGCGATTCTGGTCACGTCAAAGCTAGCGCCGGAACTGCTCGGGCCCATCGCGGTCGCGGCATACTCCTATATGGCGCTTGTGCCGGTCATTCAGCCGCCTATTATGAAGGCACTGACGACGAAGAAGGAACGAAAGATCAAGATGGATCAGCTCCGCGAGGTCTCCAAGACCGAGAAGATTCTGTTCCCCATCGTTGTGACCATATTCGTTTCGCTGCTGCTGCCCTCCGCTGCGTCGCTGATCGGCTCGCTGATGCTGGGCAACCTTGCAAGGGAATGCGGCGTAACCGAGCGTCTTTCCAAGACCATGCAGAACGAACTAATCAACATTGTCACGATATTCCTTGGCGTCACGGTCGGCGCGACCGCGACTGCGGAAACATTCCTGACGTGGCAAACCATCAAGATCGTTGTCCTGGGTGTGCTGGCGTTTGGCTTCGGTACTGCCGGCGGCGTGCTTCTTGTGAAATTTGTCAACCTTTTCACAAAGAAGAAGACCAACCCGCTGATTGGCAGCGCCGGCGTTTCGGCCGTTCCGATGGCGGCGCGCGTGTCTCAAGTGGTGGGGCAGAAGGAAGATCCTTCCAACTTCCTGCTCATGCACGCGATGGGTCCCAATGTTGCAGGCGTCATTGGCAGCGCGATAGCGGCCGGTGTGTTCCTGTCCCTGTTCTAATGTGAAAAGAGGTGTTTTGACGATATGAATAAACTTGCTATTACCGATACGATCCTGCGTGACGCGCATCAGTCGCAAGCCGCGACCCGCATGCGCATTGAAGATATGCTGCCCGCCTGCGAAGTGCTTGACAGCATTGGCTACTGGTCTCTGGAGGTCTGGGGAGGCGCGACGTTCGACGCGTGCCTGCGCTTTCTCAACGAAGATCCTTGGGAACGGCTCAGAACGCTGCGCAAGGCGCTGCCCAACACGAAGCTGCAAATGCTCTTCCGCGGACAGAACATCCTTGGATACAAGCATTATGCCGACGACGTGGTGGAGCAGTTCTGCCGCAAGGCGATCGAAAACGGAATCGACGTCATCCGTATTTTCGATGCGTTGAACGATCCGAGAAACCTGGAATCCGCCATCAAGTTCACCAAGAAGTACGGCGGCATCTGCGAACCCGCGATCAGCTATACCGTAAGCCCCGTGCATGACGAGGATTACTTTATCAATCTTGCCAAGGAACTCGTACAGATGGGCGCGGATACCATCTGCATCAAGGATATGGCAAACCTTTTACTGCCGTCGGCCGCCTATTCGCTTATCAAGCGTCTCAAAAAAGAGGTCGATGTACCGATTCATCTGCATACGCACAACACCACCGGTACCGGCGATATGACGTATCTGATGGCGGCGCAGGCGGGCGTTGACATTGTCGATACCGCATTGTCTCCCTTTGGCAACGGCACCTCCCAGCCGGCGACCGAACCGCTTGTGGCGGCGCTTGCGGGTACCGAGCGCGACACCGGTCTGGATCTTGAGAAGCTTTCCGAGGCGGCCAAGATCATGCGTCCCGTTGCCGAGCGCATGCTAAAGGACGGCACCATCTCCACCAAGGCGCTCAAGGTCGATACCAACACCCTGCTCTATCAGGTGCCGGGCGGTATGCTCTCCAACCTGATCTCCCAGCTCAAGCAGGCAAACGCCGAGGATAAGTATTACGACGTGTTGGCCGAGGTTCCGCGCGTGCGCGAGGACTTTGGCTAT
>CAZWUK010000022.1:17229-21065 GCA_964636685.1 uncultured Oscillospiraceae bacterium | reverse complement strand
CCGCAAGGAGCTCGGCTACCCGCCGCTGGTCACCCCGACCAGCCAGATCGTCGGATCGCAGGCTGTGCTGAACGTTCTTTCCGGGGAACGCTATAAGATGTTCACCAAGGAATCCAAAGCGCTGCTGCACGGCGAATACGGCCGTCTTCCCGGCAAGGTGAACGAGGAGGTGCGCAAAAAGGCTATCGGCGACGAAACGGTCATCACCTGCCGCCCGGCAGACCTCCTGCAACCGGAGCTTGACAAGTACCGCGAGGAGATCAAGGATCACATCAAGCAAGAGGAGGATGTGCTCAGCTATGCACTGTTCCCGCAGGTTGCGATGAAATTCTTCGAGAAGCGCGACAAACCGTCGATATTTGATCCGGATGCGGTACAGACATTGTTCGTGGAGGATAGGAGCATCTAATGCGCCAGATACCAAACATCTTGTCCGCGCTGCGTATTGCAATGGTGGGCGTATTCATTTGGCTGTTTACAAAGGGCAGATATATATCTGCCCTTGCCGTGTATGTGCTGGCGTTTCTAACGGACATACTCGACGGGCAGCTGGCAAGGAAACATGGCTGGATTACAGATGTCGGGAAGCTTTTGGATCCGCTTGCCGACAAGATGATGGTGATTGCCGCATTGGTGTGTATTTACTTTGGCAAGCGGCTCCCTGTGTATCTGGTTCTGTTTATCCTTGTTGGCGTCAAAGAAATTTTGATGCTGATCGGCGGGATTTTTATGGTACGGCGCAAGGTCGTTGCCTTTTCCGACTGGTTCGGGAAAATCCCGACAGGATTATTTGCCGTTGGCATATTGCTGTCGATGCTGTCGTTCATATTCCGTCAGATTGAGCCGTTCAACCTGTACGTATTGATTGCGGCGACCGTGTCCAGCTATGTTGCGCTGATCCATTACGGCTGCGTGCAGCTGCCGCGTGCATTCGGGCGGAAACAACGCGTAGAAAAGGCATAAAAGTATTGCATTTGCAGTACGTTTATGCTACACTGATTCTGTTGGCGAGGAACAAATGTGTGAGAGTGGGGAAATCCCACTCTTTCATTTTGATAGCGGAGGAATTTTTTGAAAACAACAGAGCTTGTGGAGTCCATTGTGAAGGATACGGTGACGGCGCTGGGATATGAATTGTGCGACGTCGAATTTGTCAAGGAGTATGGCGATTGGGTGTTGACGCTCTTCATCAACAAAGAGGGCGGCGTCACGATCGACGATTGCGAGACGGTCAGCCGTGCTGTCGATCCGGTGTTGGATGAAAAAGACCCGATTGCGCAACAGTATTACTTGTCGGTTTCTTCACTCGGCATCGACCGCCCTCTGAAAAAGGACGCTGATTTTCAGCGCAATTTGGGGACGGAGCTTGTTGTCAAGCTGTACATGCCCCTGAACGGAAAAAAAGAATATATCGGTATGCTGGAATCCTTTGACGGAGAAAAGTTTACCGTCGTAGATGAGAAAGCAGAGCAGATCACCTTCCTGCGCAAGGATGCAGCGTTGGTGAAACCAAATATCAGATTTTAAGGAGCAGGAAGAAAAATGAACGCAGCGTTTATCGAAGCACTGAACGCATTGGAAAAGGAGCGCGGAATCAGCAAGGATATTTTGATCTCCGCCATTGAAGCCGCGCTGATCTCGGCGTATAAGAGAAATTACGGTACCTCTGCCAACGTTCGTGCCGAGGTCGATCCCGAAACGGGCGATATCCAGATATTTGCCTCAAAGGCAGTCGTTGAAACCGTCGAGAATCCGCACAGCGAGATCACGCTTGCCGATGCAAAGAAGGTCAACGCACTGTACGAGATCGGCGATGTTCTGGAAGAAGAAGTGAAAGCGCGCGACTTTGGCCGCATTGCCGCACAGACGGCAAAGCAGGTCGTGGTTCAGCGCATTCGGGAAGCGGAACGCGGCGTGATCTACGAAGAATATGTTGAAAAAGAGAACGAGGTTCTCACCGCGATCGTGCAGCGTGTGGAAAAGGGCAACGCATACGTGGAACTGGGAAAGACCGACGGTATTTTGAACGCCAACGAGATGATCCCCGGCGAAACCTACGAGAACAACGACCGACTCAAGGTCTATGTTCTGGAGGTGCGGCGTGAAAACAAAGGGCCGCAGGTCGTGGTGTCCAGAACGCATCCGGGCCTTGTGAAGCGCCTGTTTGAGCTGGAAGTGCCGGAGATTCAGAGCGGCGTCGTGCAGATTAAGTCCATTGCGCGTGAGGCGGGCTTTCGCACCAAGGTCGCCGTGCATTCCACTGATATGCAGGTGGACGCGGTAGGCGCTTGCGTCGGTCAGCGCGGCGCGCGCGTGGAGCGCATCGTCAACGAGCTGCATAACGAGAAGATCGACATTATCGAGTGGGATTCCGATTCCGCTGTGTATATTGCAAAGTCCTTGAGCCCTGCCAAGGTGCTCATGGTCTACATCAACGAAGAAGAAAAGGCGGCCAAGGTCATCGTGCCGGACAATCAGCTCTCCCTTGCCATCGGCAAAGAAGGGCAGAACGCGCGCCTTGCCGCAAAGCTGACCGGTTGGAAGATCGACATCAAGAATCAGTCGCAGGCCGAAGAGGCGATGGATTCGATTTTTGACGATACAGCCGCGGACGCAATGGAAGCGGAGACGGAAAGCGAGGAATAAGCGTTGCCGAAAAAGGTTCCCATGCGGATGTGCGTTGCCTGCCGGCAAATGCAGCCCAAAAAGGATCTTGCGCGGATTGTGCGCACGCCCGAAGGCAGCGTCGTACTGGATACGACGGGTCGAGCCAACGGCAGAGGCGCCTACCTGTGCAGAAGCGTGGAGTGCTTGGAGAAGGCGATCAAAACACGGGCCTTGGAGCGTGCGCTGGAGCAAAAAATCGGCGACGATGTGACAGAATCACTGAGAAAGGCGTTTGCGGATGGCGCAGCAGAAAATCGCTAACGCGGTCGGTTTGTCCATGAAGGCCGGCAAGTGCGTTTCCGGAGATTTTTCGGTCGAAAAGGCGCTGAAAGCCGGAAAACTCTATCTGGTGCTGATCGATGCGGCAGTTTCCGAGAGCACCGGGGAACGCTATAAGAGAATGTGTATGAACGCTGGCGTTCCGCTGCACAGCATGGCGGAGCTGGGCGTTGCGATCGGAAAGCCGGCGCGAATGATCGCCGGCATCACCGATGTAAATTTCACCAAATTGATACAGAATGCCTTGGAAGCACAGCCGCGTTCCGAAGGCATAAATGCGGGGGTATAAAGAATTATGGCAAAAACAAATTTACTGGAAACAGCAGGCGGACTGCAAGAGAATGTGAAGACGATGCTGGATCGTCTCGGACAGTCTCAAAATGCGGTCGGCGAGCTGCTCGGCAAGGTAAAAACGGCCGAGAAGACGCTTCTGGACAAGGAAGCCGCGGATCGTAAAGCGCGACAGGAGCAGGAACGACAGGAGAGACTGCGCGAGGTTTTGGCTTCGACAGAGGATCTGGCCGTTCATGTCGGCGGCCGCGACGAAGCGGAGCTTGCTGCCGATATCCCAGCGCCGGCGCCCGCAGAACCGAAAGAAGAGAAGAAAGAGGCTCCCGTGCAGCAGCCTGCAGCGGAGAAGCTTGAGGTACCCGCGCCTGCGGAAGAATCGAAGGCGCCTGTTCAGGCGGAAAAACCCGCAGAACAAGAAGCGCGTTCGGATGAAGCCGCCAAGAAAAAGCCCGCCTATGAGGCGCATGTCATTTCACAACCGGACAGCCAGAATACACGGCGCCCCCCGCAGTCGCAAAATGGCTATTCGCAGCAGGGCGGCTATCAGCAGCGTCCGCAGCAGCAGGGCGGCTACCAGCAGCGTCCGCAGCAGCAGGGCG
>CAZWUK010000022.1:0-17129 GCA_964636685.1 uncultured Oscillospiraceae bacterium | reverse complement strand
AGCGTCCGCAGCAGCAGGGCGGCTACCAGCAGCGTCCGCAGCAGCAGGGCGGCTACCAGCAGCGTCCGCAGCAGCAGGGCGGCTATCAGCAGCGTCCGCAGCAGCAGGGCGGCTACCAGCAGCGTCCGCAGCAGGGCGGTTTTCAACAGCGCCCGCAGCAGGGCGGTTTTCAACAGCGCCCGCAGAATGGCGCTCCGCGCACGACTGCTGCCGCACCGGCGACCGGCGTGACCAAGGAGCGCGTAAGCAATTACGACCCAAACAAAACATCTTATGTTCGGAATAACCACGAAGGCGATAAAAAAGCAAAGAATAAGAAAGCGCTGCAGCGAGAACTTGCTCCAACCGCCGGCGGTTGGGATGAGGATAGTCCCATGGGCGCGCGCCGCGGAAAGCGCGGAAAACAGCAGATCATTCATCGCCCCGAACCTGTAGTGATAGAAAAGGCGGTGATTACAACGGAGACGATCACGGTAAAGGAGCTTTCCGAAAAGATCGGAAAGCCGGCAGCGGAGATCATCAAAAAACTCTTTATGCTGGGCATCATGGCGACAATCAATCAGGAGATCGATTTTGACACCTGCGAGTTGATCGCGTCGGATTACGGCATTGAACTGGAATTGAAGATCGCAAAGTCCTTTGAGGAGGTATTGAGCGACAGCGCGGATGATATGGACGCACCGGAGACGCTGGTGACACGCCCGCCCGTGGTAACGATCATGGGGCATGTCGATCACGGCAAAACCTCTCTGCTCGACGCGATTCGAAACAGCAGCGTCACCAGCGGCGAGGCCGGCGGCATTACGCAGCATATCGGCGCGTATACGGTCAGCTGCAAGGGCAGACAGATCACATTTATCGATACGCCGGGTCACGAAGCGTTCACCTCTATGCGTGCCCGCGGCGCGCAGGTGACGGATATTGTCATTCTGGTGGTCGCGGCGGATGACGGCATCATGCCGCAGACGGTGGAAGCCATCAATCACGCCAAAGCGGCAGGCGTTCCGATCGTGGTTGCGATCAACAAAATGGATCGCCACGAAGCAGACCCTGAACGTGTCAAGCAGCAACTCACTGAATATGAGCTTGTACCGGAGGAGTGGGGCGGCACAACGATTTGCGTCCCGGTTTCCGCAAAAACGCAGATGAATCTGGACACTTTGCTGGAAATGGTGCTCTTGCAGTCAGACGTTCTGGAACTGAAGGCAAACCCCTCGCGCCTTGCAAAAGGCACGATCATCGAAGCTCGTCTGGATAAGGGCAGAGGCCCGATCGCGACGGTGCTTGTGCAAAACGGTACGCTGCACAAAGGCGATACCATCGTTGCAGGCACGACCTACGGCCGCGTGCGCGGCATGCTCGATGACCGCGGCCGCGTGGTCAACGAAGCCGGCCCTTCCACGCCTGTGGAGGTGCTGGGCTTCAGCGATGTGCCGGATGCGGGAGACGTGCTCAACGTTGCCGAGATCGACAAGCTCTCCCGCCAGGTGGCAGAGGAGCGCCGCGACAAGATCAAGGCCGCGCAGCTCAAGAATCTTTCCAAGGTTTCTCTGGACGATCTGTTCAACCAGATGGCAGAGGGCGATTTGAAGGATCTCAACATTATCGTCAAAGCCGACGTTCACGGTTCTGTGGAGGCGGTCAAGCAGGCGCTCGAAAAGCTCTCCAACGAAGAAGTGCGCGTGCGCTGCATTCATGGCGGCGTCGGCGCGATCACCGGATCGGACATCATGTTCGCGTCCGCGTCCAACGCCATTGTCATTGGCTTTAACGTTCGTCCGGACAGCACCGCAAAGGCGGCAGCCGAGCGCGAAAACGTGGATATGCGTACCTATCGCATCATCTACAATGCCATCGAGGATGTGCAGAACGCCATGAAGGGCTTGTTCAAGCCTGTTTTCAAGGAAACGGAGCTTGGGCACATCGAGGTGCGCAGTACGTTCCGTGTGAGCGGCGTGGGCACGATCGCCGGCGGTTATGTGCAGGACGGCAAGGTATCGAGAAACGCACAGGTGCGCGTTGTGCGCGGCGGTATCGTCGTACACGAGGGTAAGATCGCGTCGCTCAAGCGCTTTAAGGACGACGTAAAAGAGGTCGCTACCGGCTATGAGTGCGGTATCGGCATTGAGAACTTCAACGATATCAACGAAGGCGACATTATCGAAGCGTTCGTTGTGGAAGAAGTCAAAAGATAAGGAGATACTATGTCGGCGATTCGCAGCGACAGAATGAATGAGGAGATGCGCAAGGTCATCAGCGAGATCATCCGCGATATGAAGGATCCGCGCATCTCTCCCATGACAACGATCATACAGACCGAGGTCACAAAGGATCTCAAGTACGCAAAGGTGCGCGTGTCTGTCTACGACGAGGACGAAACAGCCCGCACGGCGACGGTGGATGCGCTGAATCATGCGGCTGGCTTTATCATCCGGGAGGTGGGGCAGCGGATGCAGATTCGCGCGTTGCCGCGCCTGACGTTTATACTGGATAATTCCATTGCGTACAGCGTGCACATTTCCAAGATATTGGACGATCTGCACAAGGACGAGAAAGGCTGACCCATGAGAGACGATGCGGTGGAGTTTTTCCGTTCGCATGACGACATTACTTTGATTGCGCATGTTTCACCGGACGGCGACACACTGGGGTCGTGTCTTGGCTTGTATCATGCGCTTTCTTCTGCCGGAAAGCGGGTGCAGGTGGTTTGCAGCGACCCGGTGCCTGCAGCCTACCGCATTCTGCCGGGTGCAGACGCGGTGCTGTTGCCGTCGGCGGCACAGCAAACCGAGGCGGTTGTTTCGGTTGATTGTGCGGATGTTGCGCGTACCGGAGACGCTAAAGCGTTCTTTTGCGCGGCAGCGGATACGCTGAACGTCGATCACCATGGTACGAACAACTCCTATGCTAAGGCAAACTATGTTCGCATCTGTGCCGCAACAGCAGAGTTGGCGTTTGAGATCATTCGGGAACTTGAAATACCGCTCAACGAAGCGATTGCTTCCTGCCTTTACACCGGCATTACAACCGACACCGGCAATTTTGCCTATTCCAATACGACGCCCGATACGTTTCGCATCGCCGCTGAACTGTTGGCGGCGGGGATTAAGCTGCCGGAACTCAATCAGGCGCTGTTTCGCACGATTCCATTGCGCAAGCTGCGCCTGCGCGCTCTGGCGGTCGAACGGGCGCGGTTTGCGCGCGATCAAAGGATCGTTGTGTCGGCGCTTTCCGTGGCAGACTATCGGTCGTGCGATGCTACGGGCGAGGATACCGAGGGCGTGATCGACTCCCTGCGGGACATCGATACCGTCGAAATCGCGGCGTTTCTGCATGAGACGGAGGATGGCGCGATCCGTGTCAGCATGCGCGGAAAACGCTATGCGGACGTGAGCACAATCGCCACGAAGTATCAGGGCGGCGGGCATAAGCTTGCGGCCGGCTGTACGCTGTATTTACCGCTGGAAACGGCATGGACTGTCATATTGGAGGATGCGTGCCGCCTTTTGGACGGAGAAAACTGATATGGACGGAATTGTTACTGTTTTGAAACCGCCGGGCATGACGTCAAGCAATGCGGTGTACGATGTGCGCCGCATTTTTCAGGAAAAGCGTGTTGGGCATACCGGCACGCTGGATCCGGGTGCGGCGGGCGTTTTGCCGATTTGCCTCGGCAGAGCGACAAAGCTGTTTGACTACCTTGTGGAAAAACAAAAGGAATACATCACGGAGATCGCCTTCGGCTGCCGCACGGATACGCAGGATTCCTACGGAACAGTGACGGCATGTGCCGATTGCAACATTACGCGCGAGATGCTTGCTGATATACTGCCGCAGTTTACCGGCGAGGTACTGCAAACCGCGCCGGGGTATTCGGCGCTGAAGGTGGATGGCAGAAAGATGTATGATCTTGCCCGTGCCGGGGAAGAAATCCCGGAACGTATCCGCAAGATCGAGGTTTCTGCGCTGGAGCTTGTCGATCAAATCGACGCCAACCGGTTTTTACTGCGGCTGGAATGCTCCAGAGGCACCTATGTGCGGACGCTTTGCGAGGACATCGGCAACGCGTTGGACGTGCCCGCCTATATGGCGTTTTTATTGCGTACCCGTTCGGGCGGTTTTTCCATCGACGGCTCGTATACCATCGCGCAGCTAGAGCGGATGAAGCAAGAGGGCGCCTTGCAAAACGCTGTGGAATCCTGTGAATCCACGCTGTCCTTTCTGCCGGAATTGCAATTGCCGCCCGACCGTCTGACCGCGACCAAGAATGGACTGGATACCTATTTAAAAAATGCACCTGATGGAACCGTTCGCGTTTATTGCGAAGGATTTTTGGGAATTGGCGAGGTTTGGCAGCACCGGCTGAAGCTAACGGTGCACCTGTATTAAGAGGAAGCATGCAAGACAAGAGTAGAGCCGTCATCGCGCTGGGAACGTTTGACGGATTGCACAAAGGCCATTTGGCCCTGATCGAGGATACCGTCACCCGCGCAAAACAGAAAAACGCGATTGCGGCGGTCTATACGTTTTCCAACCATCCGCTCGAGGCGTTCGGCAAGACGGTCAAGCTTTTGATGACCGCGCAGCAGAAGGAGCAAACGCTGCTGAACGCCGGTATCGATCAGGTGGTCATGGAGAAGTTTACACAACAGACGGCAGCGCTGCCGCCGCGTGAATTTGTGGAGCGGCTGCTTGCGCGCTGGGATGTTGCGGCGGTGGTTGTCGGCTTCAACTATTCCTTTGGCGCGCATGCTGCGGGAACGCCCGATTTACTTCGCCGATTTGGGGAAGAATACGGGTTTGAGGTGCTTGTGCACACGCCGGTAGAGCTTGACGGCGATACGGTTTCCAGCACACGCATCCGACAGCTGATCGAAAACGGTGCGGTCGATGAAGCCGAGCGGCTTTTGACGCGACCCTATCAGCTCTCGGGTATCGTCGTGCGAAATTTGGGCAACGGCGTCAAAATGGGATTTCCGACGGCGAATATTGAACCGGACGCCATGCTGGTACTGCCCAAGACCGGCGTGTATGTGACGGATGCAAAAACGGAGAACGGCGTGTGCCGCGCGATCACAAATATTGGAAGGAATTTGACCTTCGGCGCCGAAAAGGTGACGGTCGAAACGCATCTGCTCGGCTTTTCGGGGGAACTCTACGGGAAAGCGCTGACGGTATCGTTTTTAAGACGATTGCGGGAAGATCGCAAGTTTGCTACGATGGAAGCGCTGCGCACCCAGATCGCACTTGATGCGGAAACGGCGCTGCACGTTAAATAATATAAGAAAAAAGCGGAAGTTTTCTGTTTACAACCGCCTATGACTATGGTATAGTAACAAAGTATTTTTGAACCGATTACATAGTTTGGCGAGTCTCCGACGCTTTACTCTGCTTTCGGCGATACGAAAAAAATGGAGGATATTATGACGAAACAAGAAATCATCGAAAAGTATGCCTTGCACGAAGGCGATACGGGTTCCCCTGAGGTTCAGATCGCGCTGCTCACCGAGCGGATCAACCATCTGAACGAGCATCTGCAGCTGAACAAAAAAGACCACCACTCCCGTCGCGGTCTGTTGAAAATGGTTGGTCAGCGCAGAGGTCTTCTGAATTATCTCAAGGAAAAAGACATCGAGCGTTACAGAGCGATCATCGCCAGCCTGAATTTGAGAAAATAAAGAATGGGCGGGGTTATTCCCGCCTTTTCTTTTTTTTCATTTTTCGATGTCACTACATTTGGCAATAATAATTAAGATAAAAGAAAAAAGGAAAAGGAGCATGTGAACATGCAAAGAACATTCGAGATGGAGCTCGGCGGCCGCAAGCTGGTCGTTGAAACCGGCAAATATGCCGAGCAGGCAGGCGGATCCTGTCTGGTTCGCTGCGGCGATACCGCGGTTTTGACCTGCGCAACGGTTGCCAAGGCGCCCCGCGACGGCGTGGATTTTCTGCCGTTGAGCGTAGAGTTTGAAGAGAAGATGTATTCCGTGGGCAAGATCCCCGGCGGTTTCATCAAGCGCGAGGGCCGTCCGACAGAGAAGGCGATTTTGACTTCCCGCCTCATCGACCGTCCGCTGCGCCCGCTGTTTCCCAAGGGATTCTATAATGATGTGCAGGTGGTTTCCACCGTTCTGTCGGTCGAGCAGGATGTGACACCCGATCTCTTGGCAATGAACGGTTCTTCCATCGCGCTGTCCATCAGCGACGCGCCGTTTGCCGGCCCTACAGGTTCGGTTGCGGTCGGTATGATCGATGGCGAGTATATTCTAAACCCCGATGCGGAGCAGCGCGCTATGAGCCGCTTGTCCCTGACGGTTTCCGGCACCAAGGACGCCGTTATGATGGTCGAGGCCGGCGCGCAGGAAATCACCGAGGAAGAAATGCTCGGCGCGATTCTGTTTGCACACGAACATATCAAGAAGATCGTTGCTTTCATTTCCTCCATTCAGGCGGAGATCGGCAAGGAAAAATGCCCCGTGGAAGTATACCATCCGGACGATGCGCTCACCGAGAAGGTGCGGGAATTCTCCTTTGACCGCGTTGTGTGGTCGCTGGATACCTTTGAGCGGCATGAGCGCGAAGTCCGCCAGAAACAGGTCAAGGAAGAGACAATTGCACATTTTGCGGAAGAATATCCCGATTCGGCCAAGGATATCGATGCGATCATCTACAATATCACCAAAGAAATCGTTCGTGACAAGATCATCAACAAGCAAATTCGTCCCGATGGCAGAAAGATGGACGAGATTCGCCCCATCTGGAGCGAGGTTGGCGTGCTGGCGCGGCCCCACGGCAGCGCGGTCTTTACCCGCGGTCAAACGCAGGTCATGACCATCGCAACGCTCGGCACGATCGCTGAAGCGCAGACGCTCGACGGACTTTCTTCCAGCGAAGAGACTAAGCGCTATATGCACCAGTACAATATGCCACCCTACAGCGTTGGCGAAACGCGTCCTATGCGCGGACCCGGACGGCGCGAGATCGGTCACGGTGCGCTGGCAGAGCGCGCCATCGAGCCCATGCTGCCTTCGGAAGAGGAATTCCCCTATTGCATGCGCTTGGTGTCTGAGGTGATTTCCAGCAACGGTTCTACCTCGCAGGCGTCGATCTGCGCAAGCACGCTGGCGCTGATGGATGCGGGCGTTCCGCTCAAAAAACCGGTCGCAGGCGTTGCCATGGGTCTGATTAAGGACGACAGCAACGGCAATATTGCGATCATGACGGACATTCAGGGACTCGAAGACTTCCTGGGCGATATGGACTTCAAGGTTGCCGGTACGCGCGAAGGCATCACCGCCATCCAGATGGATATCAAGATCAAAGGAATCAGCCGTGAGATCCTGACCCGTGCGCTGGAGCAGGCGCGTAGAGGCCGTCTGTTCATCCTGGACAAGATGGCAGAAACTCTCAGAGAGCCTCGCGCAGAGCTTTCTCCGTACGCCCCGCGTATCATCTCCTTCCAGATCAACCCCGATAAGATCCGTGAGGTCATTGGCAGCGGCGGCAAGACCATCAACAAAATCATTGCCGATACCGGCGTGAAGATCGACATTCAGGACAGCGGCATGGTATTCATCGCTTCTCCGGACGCGGCGGCCGCTGCGGAGGCAAAGCGCATCATCGACGGCATCGTCAAGGATATCGAAGTCGGCGATGTGTATCTCGGTACCGTCGTTAGCATCCAGAAGTTCGGCGCGTTTGTGAACCTGACGCCCGGCAAGGACGGTCTGCTGCACATTTCACGCCTCTCCACCAAGCGTGTTGAGAAGGTAGAGGACGTCGTGCAATTGGGCGACCAGATTTTGGTGCGTGTCATTGAGATTGACGACAAGGGCAAGATCAGCCTGACGCGGAAGGATCTGATCCCGGATGCAAAGCCGGCGGACAAGGAATAACTGAAACGATTGAGAAACCGGGGGCGTAACATCGGTTACGCCCCTTCGTATATTCCGGCGGTTCTATCAAAAAAGCTGTCTGCATAACGATAGGCAGGACTTTTCTGGAGGGATCGCATGAATCGTGGCAGATTGACGGAAACGGTAATGAACCTGACGAACACCCTGATCCTTCTGATGATCGTAATGCTTTACGTCATCACGGGAACCTCGGTGGGAGACGACGTGATTGCCGCGCTTCCGGATCGAACGGTATTTCGCGGGAAACGAAACGGCTGCGTTGCCATTGAGTGCGCGGTAACATGGAACGCAGCGGCGCTGCCGCGGATACTTGATACGCTGTCGGCGGACGGGACGAAGATCACGTTTTTCGTCAGCGGAAAATGGGCGACGAACAATGCAAAGACGCTGGGTCGTATCGCGGCGGACGGACATGAGATCGGCACGGCGGGCTATGCGCCGCATCTTGACGCAGGTGTGGAAACGCTGACCCACGATGTGGAAACCTCCGTGGCAATCATATCGGAAATTACGGGCCGCGCACCGACCCAATACTATTCAGGACTGCGCGACCAGACGACCTCGCTGCGGACGGCAGGTGCGCTGGGGCTTTCTCACATCGCCTGCTCCACGGATCTTCTCAGTGCCCGCGGAGACCCTGAAGCGCTGGTTGCACGTGCATCAGATTGTCTGTTCGATGGCAGTATATTACTGATACAGCCAACCGCGACTGCTGCCGATGCGCTTCCGGCGCTGCTGCAGCTGATTGAGCAGGCGGGATACTCCGTGGTTACGGTGGGCGAAATACTGCAAATGAGGGATAGTTCATGATTGAAATGGTCACGCTGGACAATGGCGTCCGGGTCGTAATGGAAAAAATGCCGTCGGTGCGGTCGGTCTCGGTAGGCGTCTGGATCAACGCGGGCTCTGTCAGCGAAAAACCGGTTGAATCCGGCGCGTCGCACTTGATTGAGCATATGGTGTTCAAGGGAACCGAACGGCGTACGGCCCAGCAGATTGCCGCCGAGATGGACAGCATCGGAGGCAACTTGAACGCGTTCACCTCGAAGGAATGCACGTGCTTTTATGCAAAGGTGCTGGACGAGCATTTGCCAATTGCGATGGACATGCTGTCGGATATCGTGCTGCACAGCACGTTTGATCCCGGCGAGCTTAAAAAGGAACAGGGCGTTGTCGTGGAGGAGATCCTTATGAATGAGGATAGTCCCGAAGATGTTGTCGCGGAGGCGGCAAACGAGCTGTTCTATGTTGACGATCCGCTCGCGCATTCCATTCTCGGTACGCAGGAGACGGTGCGCTCCTTTACCCGTGAAACCCTGTTTTCCTATATGGACGAGCATTATATGGCGGGAAATATTGTGATCGCCTGCGCGGGAAGTTTTGAGAAGGAACGGCTGCTGGAGCTTGCAAACACCTGCTTTTGCATGAAGAAACGCGCAGGAACGCCGGTGAGCACATCGACGTATCCGGGTGGCAGGCGCACAAGGTTTATCAAAAAGGATATCGAGCAGGTTCATATCAATCTGACGTTCCCGGGCTGTGGCAGGTCGGCGAAAGAACAGTATCCGCTTGCCGTGCTGTCCAACATCATCGGCGGCAGCATGAGCTCCCGCATGTTCCAGACGATCCGCGAGGAACGCGGACTTGCTTATTCTGTGTATTCCTATCCCATCTTTTACTCGGACAGCGGGACGTTCTCCATCTATGCCGGATGCGGGGACAAGCAGGCTACCGAAGTGACCCGATTGATGCTGGAGGAGCTTGCGGCCATCCGCAAAGACGGTGTTACACGGGAAGAATTTTCGCGTTGCAAGGAGCAGCTAAAGGGCAGCTACTTGCTGGGGCTTGAAACCTCCGGCTCCCGTATGAACGTCATTGGAAAGGTTGCCTTGCTGCAAAATAAGATATACAATGAGCAGGAAACCATTCGACGTATCGAGAACGTGACCATGGAGGACGTCCTCGCCGTGATTCCCAAAGCGCTTGATGACAGCTGCCTTTCGAGCGCGTTTGTCGGACGGGTGGAAAAATACAAAAAACAGATGGAGACGCTGCTCGGCGTCTGAGGAGAAGTCATGGACAAGCTGGATTCCATATTTGCGTTGCAAAAATCTCTCAATGAGGATATTGCCACACGGCGTAATTTGACTTATACTTCCGAGGAGTGGATCCAGAAAAATATTTTGGCGACGATCTCAGAGCTGTCAGAGGTTCTGGATGAAGTAAACTTTAAGTGGTGGAAGAATCCCAAAGAGGCCGATCCTGCGGCGCTCAAGGAAGAGCTGGTAGATGTGCTGCACTTTTTTGTCAGCATGTGCCTGCACGCGGGGATGACGGCGGATGAACTGTACGAGGTGTATCTCTCCAAGAATCAGGAGAATCACCTGCGACAGGAGGGACGCTCCGAGAAAAAAGGCTACGAGGTTCAATAAGCATGGCAAGAAGCAGAAGACGGTCTCGGATGACCGGCAGATTTTACATGGTCATCGCTGTATTTGTGGCGGTGGTTGTGCTGTTGGTCGTTTTACTGCTGAAAAATAGAAAGAGCGGACAGATCGTATTCGGCTCGCTGGATGCGAACATTGAGGCTTCCGCCGCAATTATTCGGGATGAGACCGTCGTGACGACGGAGAAATACGAAAAGGTTAGCTTTGACGTGATCGAAGGCGAGATGATAACCAACGATACGAAGGTCGCAGAGGTTTTCAAACGCGGTTATCAGGACGAAACGATGATTTCGCTTTTGAATCTTCAAAAAGAGGTGCTCGCATATCAGCTGCAAATGCTTGGCGGCAATTACAGCGCGGAGTTGATCGATCTTAACGATCGAATCGCTACGGTTGAGAAGCAGATTCGGGATGTATCCCGCGGCGAATCCGATCTGGATCTGCTGTCGCTGGAGCAGACGCTGAAGGATTTACAGTCGGAACGCAGTACGATGCTGCGTACCGCCATTGTCGCCGACAGCAATCTTTCCAGCCTCTATGCACAACTGGACGCGCAGCAGGAAACCCTCAACAGCTGGAAGCGGGACATTGTCAATACGGCGGGGCTGGGGATTGTCAGCTTTTATTTTGATGGATATGAGCAGGTGCTTAACGTCAACAAGCTCAGCACCATCAACGCCGCGCTCGTTTCAAGCGTCGTCAAGGGCGGCAACACCAGTAATACGACCGAAAGCGGAAGCGATACGCCGCTGTATCGATTGATTAACAACACACATTGGTTCATCGCCTATGTTACCGACGCCAGCAACGCAACGCGCGTTTCTTCGGGAGAAGAATACTATGTGTCTTTCCCCGATTATTCCGATCAAACCTATCAGGCGGTGGCGCGTGATCCGGTGGTTTCCGAAAAGAAGGTTGTCAACATTCTGGAATTCAACGTCGATATTGGAAAGCTTGTCGGGATCCGAACGGTCAATGCGACCATCTCCAAGGCTGCGCAGGGCTTGGTGGTGCCGCTTGATGCGATTAGCGTAGTCGAAGGCATCCCGGGAATTAATGTCAGCTATGCGGACAGCGTTTTGCGCGTAGAGGTCGAGGTGCTTGCCGACGACGGCAACAAGGCGATCATCAAGGCGCGCAACGCGACCGATACTTTGACACAAGGAATGAAGTATATAAAGCCATGAGCATCGCGGAGAATTATAAAAGCGTCCGCCGCACGATGGAAGCGGCGTGTGAAAAAGCCGGCAGAACGACTGCGGATGTACAGCTGATCGCCGTTACGAAATATGTGGATACAGCGCGGATTGCCGAGGCGTTTGCATGTGGCGTCAATGCCGTGGGCGAGAATCATGCCCAGGAATTGACGGAAAAGTTAACTTTTTTTGAACAGAATGCGTGTGATATTCATTTTATTGGACAATTGCAAACGAATAAGGTAAAATACGTCTGTGGTAATGCCCGCTTGATACAATCGGTGGATCGGTTGCGTTTGACCGAAGCATTACAGCATCAAGCGGAGAAGATGGGTATTCGGCAGAATATTCTGATTCAAGTCAATATTGGTGATGAACCGCAGAAGGGCGGCGTCCCGATGACAGATGCGATTGCTTTTTGCGAACAGGCAGCCGCATTTGTCAATTTGCGCATTTGTGGTATAATGTGCGTGCCGCCGGCGGGAGCGCCGGAAAGTACACGAAGGTATTTCAGGGAGACGCGCGCTTTGTTTGAAAAGATGCAATCGGCGTTTCCGGAACTATCCATCGATACGCTGTCGATGGGAATGAGCCATGATTATGGCGTTGCAATTGAGGAAGGCGCTACCATGGTTCGGGTAGGATCGGCCTTGTTTGGACAAAGGAACTATCAATAATAAGATGTAATCTGCGCGAAATGCGAAAGTTTTTATGTCAGTATTCGGAGGAATCGGATGGCTAGCCTGTATAACAAGTTCTTGGACTTCATCGGGATCGAAGAAAGTGATGAACCGGATGATGAATACATGGATGAATACCGGGACGATTATCAAGAGGATTATCGGGACCGGAACTCATCTCGTGGCAACAATTCCCGTTATCGCAATGATTACGATGATCGCGGGAGCCGGAATTCATCCAGAAACGATCGGAACGACCGCAATGATCGAAACGACCGGAATGAGCGAAGCGAGCGCGATAATGTAAGCAGCTTTTCAAACGCACGCTCCAATAACGCTTCGCGCCGCAACGATCGGGGGCCGGCGGCGCCGCCAAGCAACGTCCCGTCCTCCGGCGGTATGAAAATGATCGTTTTTCATCCCGTCAGCTATGAGGATACACAGAACATCATTGACAACATGAAAAACCGCAAGCCGGTCATTGTCAACATGGAGGAACTCGATGTTTCCTGCGCGCAGCGTATTCTGGACTTTTTGTCCGGCGCGGTCTATGCGCTCAACGGCACCATGTGTAAAATCTCCAGGGGTATTTTTGTCGTAGCGCCGAATAACTATGATGTAGTCGGCAACGGCGAGGATGAATACGACGATAATTTCTAAATAGAATCATGTTCAGACATTTCAGGCACATCAAAGAATCGAATTTGGTGTGCCTGCTTTTGTAGGAGGAACGTATGCAGATTGACGACATCATTAAGAAGGAATTTTCCAAATCATTCATGGGCTATGATATCCATGAAGTGGATTTGTTTTTGGATCAAGTCATCGATCAGATCGAAAAGTATGAAGCAGAGCGTCGGGAGATGTTGACGGCAATGGAATTTCTGCTCAAGGAGTTCGAGCAGATGGAAAAGGTATCCACATTGACGTCCAAGCCGCTGGAAATGGCGGAAAAAACGCCGATTCGGCTGCAACGCAGCAACACGGGCTTGACACGGGTCAAAAAAACGGCGCCCGGAGATACGGCGGGCGGCACTGCGGTCGAGGAGGAAGTGGAAACCGGCGCCGCGGCGCCGGACTTTTTTGAGGAAGATTTCACGGCAATTATGAGCAGCGTTTCCGGTTTTGCGGAAAACGCCAAGGGTGCGTCGGAAAGCAGGAGACAGCCGGAGTCGGGGACGCCGGCTGCACGACAGGCCGATCCCGCCGTGCGGCGTCAGCGGGTCAAGACGGTCTTTACGGCCTCTGAGGAGCGGGGCGGAAAGCCACGAACAGATAATACACCGGAGAAAAAACGCCCGGAGCAAAAGGAACGCCGTGAAGGTGGAGCCAAAACAAAGAAAGACGGCAAAGCATGAAGGGCGGTCAAATGTTTCCGATGACGCCGGCGGACATGAAGGCTGAGAATCTGTCACAGCTTGATTTTGTATATGTCACGGGCGATGCGTTTGTCGATCATCCCAGCTTTGGCGCCGCGATTATCGCAAGGGTATTGCAGGATAACGGCTTTACCGTGGGCATTATCGCACAGCCGGACTGGCATTCGCCAGATGATTTTCGGCGGCTTGGCGAGCCAAGGCTTGGCTACCTTGTCACCTCGGGCAATATCGATTCCATGGTCAACCATTATACCGTCGCAAAGCATCAGCGCTCCGAGGACGCGTATACGCCCGGCGGAAAGGCCGGCAAGCGCCCGGATCGCGCGGTGATCGTATACGCCAATCGCTGCCGGGAGGCATACCGCAACGTGCCGGTCATCATCGGCGGTATTGAAGCGAGTCTGCGTCGCTTTGCACACTATGACTATTGGGATGACCGTGTGCGGCATTCGATTTTGTACGACGCCTGTGCCGACATCCTGCTGTACGGCATGGGAGAGAATTCTATCATCGAGGTTGCAAACGCTCTGCGCAGTGGAAAGAATGTGCGGGAGATCACGGAGGTGCGCGGCAGCTGCTATCGGGTCAATACGCTGGATGCCGTCGCGGACTATATCGAATTACCGTCGTATCAGGCGGTGAGCCGGGACAAGGACGCATATGCCAAAGCGTTTATGACGGAGTCGGCCGAGCAGGACGCCATTCGCGGAAAGCGCTTGGTACAGGCGCATGAAAAAGGCTATCTTGTGGCAAATCCGCCGGCGCTGCCGCTGACGACCGCACAGCTTGACCATGTGTACGCACTGCCGTATACGTATTTGCCGCATCCATCGTACACGGAGCATATCCCCGCGCTTGACGAGGTGCGTTTTTCCATTACCTCAGCACGCGGATGCTACGGCGGATGCAGCTTTTGCGCGCTGACATTTCATCAAGGACGCGTGATACAGGCGCGAAGCCAGGCTTCCATTTTGAAGGAAGCCGAGCGCATGGCGCACGAGCGGGATTTCAAGGGTTATATCCACGATGTCGGCGGCCCGACCGCCAACTTCCGGCAGCCGGCCTGCGAGAAGCAAAAAACGGCGGGAACCTGCAAGGATCGGCAGTGCATCGGCTTTTCACCCTGCAAGAACCTGCGCGTATCGCACACGGACTATCTGGAGCTGCTGCAAAAGCTCAGAACGCTCCCCGGCGTTAAAAAGGTTTTTGTCCGTTCCGGAATCCGGTATGATTATATGATGTATGACAAGGACCGCAGCTTCTTCAAGGAACTGGTTGCGCATCACATCAGCGGACAGCTCAAGGTGGCGCCGGAGCACGTGTCCGACCGCGTGCTGTATTACATGAATAAGCCCAAACATGAGGTCTATGAGCGTTTTGCGCAGGCATACGCCCAGATGAATAAGGCTGCCGGCAAGGAACAGTACGTTGTTCCGTACCTGATCTCGTCGCATCCGGGGTGTCAGCTTTCGGATGCAATTGAATTAACGCAATATCTGAAAAAGACGCATCATCATCCGGAACAGGTGCAAGACTTCTATCCAACCCCGGGTACGCTTTCCACCTGTATGTATTATACCGGAAAGGATCCGCGCACGATGGAACCGGTCTATGTCCCGAGTACTCCGGAGGAGAAGGCGATGCAGAGGGCGTTGATGCAATGGTTTTTGCCAAGAAACTTTGCGCTGGTGCGAAAAGCCCTCCGAAAAGCGGATCGAGATGATTTGATCGGCTATGGGCAGGAATGCCTTGTGCCGCCCGCACGGGAGCAGACGCAGCAGCAAACGGCAAACGGTAGCAGTGGAAGCCTGCGACGTGGAAACGGACGGGAAAAACGGTCAAATACGAAGAATGCTGTTGACAAACGGCGCCGAAATCGTTAAAATATTTGTTGGTTGATTTTATGGAGAAGACGATGGAATGTTATGTAGCTTCGGCTCTGAAAAGCGTTGGCGAGGTCTTTCCGTTTGCCATCTCAGAACTGCTGAATACGCAGGATTATGGTGGAGGAACGGTCGAGTTTGCCGAACCTTTAACGGTGGAAGGCACATATACGTTCGACGGAGAAGCCTTTTTGCTCAACGCGAAGGCGAATACTGTTCTCTCCTCCGCGTGTGCAAGATGTGGCGAACCGTTTCTTGAACCGTTAAGATTCGAGATTTCAGAGCGGTTTGTGCGAAATACTGATTTCGACGATGCGGAGGACTGCTATTGCTACTCTGGCGACCGATTGGTGATTACCGACGCGGTGATGGATAATTTGTATCTGCATTTGCCGTTGGTCAGCGTCTGTAAGCCGGATTGCAAGGGACTTTGTCCCATCTGCGGTATCAATCAAAATTTTGCGGTGTGCGACTGCGCGTCCTCCGCAAAACAGAATCCATTTTCTGCGCTGGAAGCGCTATGTATCGATAATAAGGAGGTGTAATCATGGCAGTACCCAAGAGAAAAACATCCAAGGCAAGAAGAGATTCGCGCAGAGCGAGCAACTCTAAACTGGAGCAGCCCACGCTGGTGGAATGCCCGCAGTGCCACGAACTCAAGACGTCGCATACGGTGTGCAAGAAGTGCGGGTATTACGATGGCACGCAGGTCATCGACATGGATAAAAAGGAACGCGCTAACGGCTAATCCATGAGCATCGACTTTTTGAAATGAAGAGCATTCATCTTGTATGGATGCTTTTTTCGTTGCTTGGCACGGGAATAGCGGTTCTGACAGTATGCAGCGTCACATCCAAATGCTGACGCTCGTTATGCTGTCGCTCTAAACACAGAGAGCCATTTGTTAAAAAACAAATGGCCCTCACCGGAGACGTACAGGCTATTTCAGCTTCCGTTACCGGACAGCTTCAACTCTTGTTTGCCATGTGGTAAGCGACATCGACGATCATGTCCTCCTGACCGCCTACCATACCTCTTTGACCCAATTCTACAAGAATATCCCGGGGGTTTAGATTGAATTTTTCGGCGGCGCGATACACATGCAATAAAAAGCTCGAATAGACGCCGGCATAGCCTAGCATAAGCGAGGCGTTTCGAATTACCTGCGGGCGCTGCATGATCGGCTCCAGGATCGATTCCGCAACATCCATTAACGCATAGAAGTCAAGCGTCGTGTTATAGCCTTGACGCTTTAACACCCCGGCTAAAACCTCAAGCTGTGTATTCCCGGCGCCCGCGCCAATACCGCGAAGCGTAGCGTCGATGTATGTTGCGCCATTTTCCAATGCGGAAAGAGAATTTGCGACAGCCATGGAAAGGTTGTTGTGCGCATGAAAACCGACAGGGATCGTGACGGCGTCGCAAACGGCCTTTACGCGCGCCGCAACATCGGCTGGCAAAAGATATCCGGCGGAGTCGGCAAGATTGATGTATTGAGCGCCATAGCTTTGCATGAGCTTTGCTTGTTCCGCAATTTTTTCCGGAGACGCCATATGGGTCATCATTAAAAAACCGACCGCAAACATCCCAAGCGAACGGGCAGCGGCGATGTGCTGCGCGCTGATATC
>CAZWUK010000021.1:555-28934 GCA_964636685.1 uncultured Oscillospiraceae bacterium | reverse complement strand
GCAGCAGCCTGCCGATACCCTGACGAAAAAAGGCGGGGTCGATATAGATGGACACCTCGCAGACGCCGGAAAACACCTTGCGGCGGGAGGTGGGAGAGAGCACGGCAAAGCCGGATACCTCCCCGTCTGATACGGAGACAAACCTGCAAAACTGGCAGTGCGCCGCATCCCAATCCAAAAAGGCCGGGACCGCTTGCTCAAATGTGGAGGCGCCGGAATCGACGCCGGCCTGATAGATGCGCTTTATCGCGGGATAATCCGCAGCGAGCATCGGGCGAATGACGGGCTGTGCCATGATGTTGCCTTTCATAAAAAAATTCATATTCAGCATAGCATCTCTGCCGCCGGTGTCAATGCGCTTTTTCTGTTGCATTTTCTCCGAATGCCGCTGGAAAGCGGATTATGGCTCCGGTAGGGCGGGAATTGGGGAAAACTTCATAAAACGTTCTATTTTCGTCGCTTGTAAGTGTGGAAAGGCTCTGATACAATAAATAGGAATACCAAAGGGGGTTGATTGCTATGAAAAAAACCATTGCTTGGATTTTGCTTGCGATGATGCTATTTGCCGCGGTAGGCTGCGGAAAGAAGGGCAGTACGGCAACCAAAGAGGAAATCGAGATGACGACCGAAGGTGTTCGTCAGGTTCTGATTGCGCTGGAGCGGATCTTTGAAGGCACGCGTACCAACACCAATTCCGAAACCGGGGAGACATACGAACAGCGCACAGAGGCGATCATATATCCGGAGGTGCACGCTGTGACCGAAGAGGGCAACGGCATCTATACGGTATATACCACGGCGACCTTTGAGGCTGTGGAGATCAAAAACGAGGAGCGCGTTTCCGTCTGGGGCTACGGCGTTTATCGCCTGCGCATGATGATCGAAAAGGCGGTCGATGGATCCTATACGCTGCTGGATTTTGCGTATGCCGATGAAGATTCGTCGAAATACGCGGAGGAAATGAAGATTGTCTGCGGCGGCAACGTCGTTGTGCAGGAGGATTTTAACGCGGTCAATCTGGAGGACAGCTGGACGGAACTGGAGAAGATTGCCGACGCTTATCTGAAGAAAACCACTTATACGGTGGAATAAAGCGGCTTGTGACAAAGACCCCGCGGGAAATTTTCCCGCGGGGTCTTTCTTCTTGTCCTGCTTTTCCGGCGTCCGCAGCCTATTTTGCGGGCTGAATTCCGTAAAAGTGGAGCATATTCATATCCTCGGGAATATCCGCGTAATGGTCGCCCACGCCGAAAATGGTCTTGTGGATGCCGTGATCCGGGGCAAAGACGACGAGGGTATCGTACTTCTTCCAGGCTTTCTTCGCTGTGTCGGCAAGCAACGCAAAGTCCTTCATATGCTGCACCATGGCGGCGTAGGACTCGGGCGATTCCGGCTCGGTGTCGTGCATGTTGTCGTCGTAGGCTTGTACGTAGACGCAGATTACCACATAGTCGCTGTCCTCAAGCAGCAGCTTTCCGCGCGCGACGGCGGCCGCGTCGTCCTTTTCTGTATAGTAGTCGATTTCGCGGTTGCGGAAGATCAGATCCATACTAGAGCCTTCAACCGCCACGAGCGCGGTCTTTTTTCCGGCGCGGGCAAGCGCGTCAAAGAGCGTGTCGGTTTTGACAACGGGCTTTTCGTATTTCTGAATCCCGTGTACGGCGGGCGCGGCGCCGGTGTACATGGTCGCAAAGCACACGGGCGTGACCGGCGGGAATGCCGCCAGCATGGGAAGCACAAGCTGCGTACGCTCCATCACGGGAGCAAATTCCATCGTGTAGCGCTGGTAGAGCCACTGCCCGATGGCGTCCGGATTAAAGAGCAGCACCCGCTCGGCTCTGCCGGATTTGGCGTTATTTTTCACAAGCGCCTGCACCTGCGGGATAGGACTGTCCGCCTGATGGGGCGGCTCGATCTCCATAGCGGCGGCCACGGAGGCGGCAAGACGGGTCAAAGAGACGGAATTCATCATAAGAAATCTACTTCCTTTCCTGTCGGGATTGCGCTGTCGGAAGCGGAATGCCTCCGGCGTGTTTCCAAAAGACAAAAAGAGAACCAACGCGGTAGACGACCGCCGGCTCTCTTGCCTGCGCCGCACCCTGTTGTGCGGCAGAGTCTGTGCTGTTTTTGTGATTTTAGAAATATATTCTAGTATAGCATGACGGCGCGCTGGCCGTCAATGACGCGCGCTACCGTATCTCCGAAAGGATCTCGCGCGCGGCGTCAATCAGGGGTATGCCGCTTTTTGCGGCGCTGGCGGTGAGCTGCTTGTATGCGGCGGTCTCGCTGATGCTGTTTTTTTGCATCAGCAGCGCCTTCGCGCGATTGACGGTTTCCCGCTCGCTGCCGCCTTCCACGATCCGTGCAGCGATGACGCTCATGGTGCAGCGCTTTTCCATGGCGAGCCGCTGCATCTGGCGATAGGCCTCGGTTTCGGAAATGCCGCGCTGCTCCGCCAAAATGCTTTTTGCGCGGTCGATGTGCTTCATATCGTCGAGCTTGTTTTGCAGAGCATTCAGCTTTTCCTGCAGCGCCGCGGCGCGTCCGGCGTCGGATAGGGCGATCTCGAGCGTTGCGAGCAGCTGGCGCTTTTCCACGGGCTTGCTGAGCCACCCGGAGACGCCGAGCTGCGCGGCACGGGCGACGGTATTGCGGTCGCTATAGCCCGAGACGATTACAACGCAGGAGGAAAGATGCTCGGAAAGGATCTTCTCCGTGGCGGAGAGCCCATCGAATACCGGCATATTGACGTCCATGAGTACCACGTCCGGATGCGTCCTGCCACACAGCTCCACCGCGTCGAAGCCGTCGGAAACGGCGCCCAGAACGGAAAAATCCAGTTCTTCCAGCATCTGAGAAAGATCGAGACGGATGATCGGCTCGTCATCGACGATGATGGCAGTGCGCATGAAAGCCCTCCTGAAATACGGATATGTTTATTATACGTCATTTTGATTCAAAAGTCATCCGTCTCAAAAAGGATGCGGGGATTCCGGCGGATGTGGTATACTCTGTTGGAAAGACGTCCGTATACGGATGGTCGAAAGAGGAGAAGAATGTGCCGCAAACCAAGATCTTTTTTCTGGGGATTCCGTTTTTGTTTTTTGTCGTCTGCGCCTGGAATCTGTATTCCGTGATTTTAACGCGCCGGCTGCATCGCGGGCATGGGGAAAAAGCGATGGCGAAGGTGACAAGACTCAAGCGAACGATTCTGTTCGGGCGCGCTCCTGTATTCGGACGGGGCAAGGATCCGGAAAAAGAGATCAGCTTTCGCTGCGACTACATCGCGGAGCTGACCTATCGTCCGGCGAACGCGGAAGAAGTCACGGTTGAGAGCATCATACCCGCACGTATGAAGATGAAGAACGGGAAGCGCTTTTCCTATCTGGCGGAAGGGGATAGCCTTCCGGTCTGCTATTGCAAAAAGAATCCAAGACGACACGTGGTTGCCATGCCCGAGGTGAAAAAGCGGCAGGGCGGTATCGCCGCCATGCTGCTGTGGGGCATTTCCGCCGCGCTGATGACGGCGATTCTTGCAACAATGCTTTTGCAGCTGTGAAAAACAGCGTGAACCGCGGCGCGGAACCGGATAAAAACCGGCTGGCTGCGTTGACGCGCAAAATCCGGCATGGTATGCTTTTACCAATTGACCAGCATGCGGCGGAACGGGTGCTTCGCCGCGCAGCAATGACAGATGGGGGTTAAACAATGGATACGTTTCGGATTTTGGAGATCAAGCAGAGCGTCTTTGCCGACAACGACCGGCAGGCCGAGCAGCTTCGGCAGACGATGAAGGAAAAAAAGACCCTTCTTCTGAATCTAATGTCCTCGCCGGGCTCCGGCAAGACCACGACGCTGACGCGAACCATCGAGCGCCTCAAGGGCGAGCTGCGCATCGGCGTGATGGAGGCGGACATCGATTCGGATGTAGACGCAAAGACCATCGCGGCGACAGGCGTTAAGACCATCCAGCTGCATACCGGCGGCATGTGCCATCTGGACGCGGAAATGACGCGGCAGGGCGTCGAGGGACTGGGTGCGGACGAGCTGGATCTGGTCGTTTTGGAGAATGTGGGAAATCTTGTCTGCCCGGCGGAATTTGACACGGGCGCGGCGAAAAACGTCATGATCCTCTCCGTGCCGGAGGGCGACGACAAGCCGCTGAAATATCCGCTGATGTTTTCCATCGTCGATGTGCTCCTTGTCAACAAAATCGACGCGATGGACTATTTTGACTTTGATCTTGACGCGGTCAGAGAACGTGTGAAAAAGCTCAACCCAAACGCGCGGGTCATTCCGATTTCCGCGCGTACCGGCGAGGGAATCGATCGGTGGTGCGAGTGGCTCCGGGAACAGGTCAAGGCATGGAAGGCATGACGCCGGAATAGGCGCGGGCGCCTTCGCAGCGGCCTTGGCGCGCCGGGAAGACGGTCAAGACTCTAAATGCCGAAACCCCGGCGGAAAAACGGTTTCCCGCCGGAGCCGGTACGCGTTTGCGACAACGCGCTATTTTTCGTTTGCGTCCACTTCGCGCTTTGCCAGTATAATTTCTTCCGTGGTCGGCGGAACAAGCCCCATAATGGGATCGTCCGCGGCGTTTGGAATGAGCGTATTGGTAGCATACGCGCGTTCTTCCTGCGTTTTATGTTCCATGCTGCGCCTCCTTTTGCCGCTAGCTTGCCCGCATCCAACAAAAAAACGCATTTCCCTGCGAAATGCGTTTTTCAGTCGGTTTTAACTCGGGATTCCGATTATCTCTGCGCCGCGCGCAGGATGAAGGGGAAAAGAGTTAGTGATTCTTGTGATTTTGGAAGCAAGCGCTGCAGTAGATCGGTCTGTCGTTGCGCGGTACGAACGGGATCTTGGTGGGTGCGCCGCACTCTGCACAGACTGCGTCGTACATCTCGCGTTCGGAGTTGCGGGTGGTTTTACGGTTCGTTCTGCATGCTTTGCAGCGAACAGGCTCGTTCTGGAAGCCCTTCTCCGCATAGAACTCCTGTTCGCCTGCCGTGAAAACGAATTCCGCACCGCAATCCTTGCAAACCAGTGTCTTGTCTTCGAACATGTGTATCTTCCCCTTTTGAGATGAAATATTTTGATATCCGACCGTCGGCTGACCTGGTTTTTGCCCCCACACTCGCCAACGGGAAGGTTTGCTACTAAGCCATTGCTCCTCACGACTGCTTCTCTCGGGATCGCTCCCGGTTGGACTTACTTCTAGACCGCACCATGCTCACGCGCATTTTACGCACTTGCGTGGATCGTTTCGCCTGCGACTGGCATCGATTTTCAACCACAGACCCGACTTTGGACATCACCGCTATTATAGGTCAAATGCCTGTCACAATGCAATCGTTTTTGGACGGTTCGGCAAAAAAGGAGCGGTAATGAAAGGAAAAGACTCTTTTTCATCGCATTTTCGGCACATAGCCCGTGTGACAGATAATACTATTTCTGAACAATAATGCGAATCAGGAGTAGCGCTTTTCGGTTGCCGGGGAGTGCTTTGCGGATGCGGCAGCCGCCGAACGGCAAATGGACAGTTTGGGAAAAGCGCCGGTCGCCGCCGGAATCAATTGACCCTAAATTTTCCGTGTGCTACTATGACCTTGACATATTTTGATCGGATTCGATACTGCTTTGAGAAAGACGGAGACGCAAACCATGAACAGCGAAAAGAGAACGATTCAGCAAAAGCTGGCGCGGCGCAAAATCAAACGTCCCCCAGCCGTGATTTATCCCGCGCTGGCAACGCTATGGAAGTGGCTGTATTTCAAAAAGCTCGGGGTAGAGGTGACTTATCGCGCCGATCCGCGGCAGGAAACAGGGCCGTGCATCGTGGTGAGCAATCACGCTTCGCGGTTGGATTACATCTATACGGGTATTCCGCTTTTACCGCATCGCTACAATTACGTGGCGGGCTACAACGAATTTTTCCGTTCGCATCTTGCAATGATCTTCCGCATGTTACAGATCATCCCCAAGAAGAATTTCACGCCGGACGTCTATACGATCCGCGAGATCACGAGAATTTTGCGCGGCGGCGGCAGAGTGATGCTGTTTCCCGAGGGGATGAGCAGCATCGGCGGCGGCAACCAGCCGTGCGCCATCGGCAGCGGAAAGCTTGTCAAGCACTTTGCAGTGCCCGTGTATGTCGCGCGCATTTCCGGCGGGTATTTGACCAGCACCAAGTATTGCCTGGACGAACGTCCCGGTCGGGTAGAGGTCGTGTTTGACCGGCTGCTCACGCTCGAACAGGCGCGGGCAATGTCGGCAGACGAGATCCAGCTGCTGCTCGACCGTGCGATCAAAAACGACGATTACGCGTGGAACAAGATCGCGCGCGTTTCGTTTGACGGGCATGGACGCATCGCGCACAACCTGCATACGCTGCTTTACCGCTGCCCAAAGTGCGGCAAGGAATTCACCATGGAGAGCAGCGCAGACGCCATCCGCTGCAAGGCCTGCGGCAACGGCGCACGGCTCAATGACAAATATGATCTGATCCCGTTTGACGGTGGCTGCGTGATTCCCGAAACGCCCAAAGCGTGGTTTGACTGGGAGCGCGAAAAGATCCGCGAGGAGATCAAGGACGACGGATTTTGCCTGTCGGAGGAGGTTCGCCTCGGCGTATTGCCGGAATATCGTTATCTCAAGGAGCAAAAGACCTCCGAGATCGTGGGCAGCGGGCTTTTGACCGTCAACCGCAGCGGGTTTACCTATCAGGGAACGAAAAACGGCGAGCCGTTCTCCTTCTTTTTGCCGCCTGCGCAGCTGCCGACCTTTGGCATGTGCACGGACGTGACGCGCTTTTATACGTTCTATGAGGGAGACTTCTATGAATTTTATCCGCAGCGGGAGTCGGTTGCCAAGTGGCTCCTGACCGTGGAGGAAAACCACCGTTATACCGGCGGCGCGTGGAAGGATTTTCCCGAGGAGGGATGAAACGATGCACCTGACTGTCGGCGGTCATTACCGGGAGGAAAGCCAGCTCCCGATCGGCAACCTGCCCGAAAATGCGGTACGCTTTATCGAGCCGGAAACGCCGGAAAAGCTTGCCGTGGCGGCGGTAAAATACATGCTGCTTTCGCTGCTGATTGCGGGCGCGGCGGTTGGCGCGGCGGTGCTTTTGCACGGCGGCGTCCGCTTTTCTGTCAACTTATTTGGCTGTGCGCTGCCGCTGCTTTTGATTTTTCCGCATGAGCTGCTGCATGCCGTGTGCTTTCCCAAGGACGCGGAGGTCGAGCTGTTCTGGTCGATCAAGAGCGGCATGGCGTTTGTGGTTTCCACAGCGCCCGTGAGCAAGCTGCGGTTTATCCTGTTGAGCCTTTGCCCAAATCTGGCGCTCGGCTGGCTGCCGCTGATTGTGTGGATGCTCTATCCGGAGGTGCCGGGGCTTTCCGGCACGCTGCTGCCTGCGGCGCTCATCATGATCGCCAGCGGCTGCGGCGACTATCTCAATGTCTACCATGCGCTGACGCAGATGCCAAAGGGCAGCGTGCAGCAGTTATCCGGCTTTCATTCCTACTGGTATCCGGGAAGCAAAACAAAATGACGGGAGGCTGTGTATGACGAACGTATTTGATTATCTTCTTTGGCGCGGCGATCTTTCTCTGGACAGGACGCCGTTTAACGATGTGGATGCGCTGATTCTTTCCAGACTGTCGTATATTCCGTTTGACGGGATTGTGCCGGAGGACTTTGCAAAAGACGCTGTGCTGCTCAAGGACGCGGCAAAAAAATGCCTTGCGATGGCACAAAAAACGCCGGCGGGAAAACAGGTATTTCGCATGGAGGACGATCCGCGGCTGCTTTCCAAGCTGATAGAGAGCCCGCGCTTTTCCGATATGCGCCTGACCGGCTATGTCAACCGGTTTGATCCGGAAAAGGAGAAGCAATTTTCCGCGATCACCGTTTTACTTGAACAGGATACGGCAAGCTTTGTCGCCTATCGCGGCACAGACGGCACGGTGGTCGGCTGGAAAGAGGATTTCAACATGAGCTACCAGAGCGCCGTACCCGCACAGCTCGACGCGGTGGACTATCTGGAGAGCGCGGCAAAGGCGCTCCCCGGCACGCTGCGAGTCGGCGGGCATTCCAAGGGCGGCAATCTTGCGGTCTATGCCGCGGCGTTTTCTTCGGAGACGGTGCAGGCGCGCATTCTGGACGTGTACAACAACGACGGGCCGGGTTTTGATACCCCGGTGACGCGGCAGACAGGCTTTCGCCGCATCATCGGTCGGGTACATACGTTTGTGCCGCAGGGCTCGATCATCGGACAGCTGCTGCTGCACGAGGAGACGTCTGCCGTCATTCACAGCACCAACCTTGGCGGTCTGCTGCAGCACGACCTGTATTCCTGGGAGATTCGGCGCGACGGCTTTGTCAAGGCGGAGGAGCTGACCAACAGCAGCAAGGTCATTGACAGAACGCTCAAGGACTGGTTTGGTGAGATGACCCCCGAGATGCGCGGACAGGTGATCGACGGGATCTATTCGGTGATCTCCGCGACCGGCGCCGTGACGCTTTCCGAGCTGGCGCACGGTAAAAATGCCCTCGCCGCGGTCAAGGCGCTGCGCGAGATGGACGAACCCACAAGAAAGGTCATTCAGGAAGCGATGGAACGGCTGGCCGCGTCCTTTAAAAAAGCCGTGCCGGCGGTATTTGAGACGGCGGGCGACAAAAAGAACCGGATCGTGCCGGAACTTGACGAATCACGATAAAAACGCTATACTCGATCCCATAATCGTCGGTTGTAGCCGGCACAAGGCAGACAAAATTTTTTGAATGCGATACCACAGAGGCAGCAGTCCTTCTTAAGGAGGGGCGTTCTTCTGCGGTATTTTTTTGCAAGGAGAAAAGAAATGTCAAAAGGTAAGTTTTCCGTAAAGAAAATGGTATACGCGGCAATGTTTCTGGCCATCGCGCTGGTGCTGCCGTTTTTAACAGGACAGATCCCGCAATATGGCAGCATGCTGCTGCCCATGCACCTGCCGGTGCTGCTGGCGGGCTTTGTGCTGGGCGGGTTCTGGGGCGCGGTGGTCGGCTTTGTCGCGCCGCTGCTGCGGTCGCTCATCTTCGGCATGCCGCCGATGTTCCCCACGGCGATCGCCATGGCGTTTGAGCTTTTGACCTACGGACTGGTGGCAGGGCTATTGTACAAGGCGGTCAAGAAGAATTATCTCGGCATCGTGCTGGCGCTGCTTGGCGCGATGGTTGCCGGCAGGATCGTCTGGGGCGTTGTGGATATGCTGCTGCTGACGGCGACCGGCAGTGCGCTGACATTCCAAATGTTCCTCACGGCGGCGGTGCTCAACGCGATCCCCGGCATTGTGCTGCAAATCGTCGTGATTCCGGCAATCGTGTTTGCGCTCCAAAAGGCAAAGAAAATCCCCGTCGCATAAAGGAGAACGCCGCATGACACAACTTGCGCAACTGCTGAAGCAGGAATATGCTCGCCATCCGAAGATGGAACTCGTCGATGCGGCGAAATTCATTTTTCAGCATACACGGGGCGGCGGGCATCTCATCGAGGATGAAAAAGCCGCCGCCCAGTGGCTCAAGCAGGAAACGGCGTCCTGCGAAGCTGTGGAGGAGCCTCTTTTTTCGGCATTGGGAAACGGTTTTTGCAGGATGAACCTCTATCCCGTCAAGCAGACGGGTATTTCGGATCAAACGGTGGCGGGGATGTTTTTGTCGTCGGCAAAACGTCCCGTCTCCAATGCCGAAAAGCTCACAGAAAACCTGCTTGCGATCAAAACGCTGCCGTTTGACACGGCGGCTGTGGATGCGTATGTGCAAGCCTATCAAAAGGACGGCTGCCCGCTGGTGCGGCACAGCGCGACCTACCGCGCGGCATATCATCCGGCATATCGCGTGGTAGCCGAGGACATGGAGCGGTATTTTTCGCTGCTTTGCCGCATTGACGCGCTGCTGCAAACAAACAGCGACGTGCTGGTGGCGATCGACGGAAAATGTGCTTCGGGAAAAACCACGCTTGCATCGATGCTGCAAACGGTGTTTCAAGACTGTACGGTGTTTCACATGGACGATTTTTTTCTGCGTCCTGCCCAGCGTACGCCGGCGCGCTTGGAAGAGCCCGGCGGCAACGTGGATCGGGAGCGCTTCTTTGACGAGGTATTGCAGCCCGCCGCAGCGGGCAAAACCGTTCTTTATCGCCCATATGACTGCCAAAGCGGGACGCTGCTGCCCAAGGCGCAGGAAAAGCCCCACACGCGCCTGACCGTTGTGGAGGGGGCGTACAGCCGCCATCCAATGCTAGACGGATGCTATACGCTGCGCGTATTTCTCGACGTTGACGCGACGTTGCAGCGGGAGCGCATCCGAAAAAGAAACGGCGAAGCCATGCTCCGCCGCTTTGAAGAAATTTGGATTCCGCTCGAAAATCGATACTTTACAGCGTTTTCCATCCGCGAAACCTCCGACCTCACGTTTACCGTGTGATTTCGGCAAGCGTTTGCTCTGCCGCCATCCGGATGGCGTCGCTGAGCGAAACCGGCATGGCGGTGCAAATCGATACGTTGCAGCTCGGTACGGGAATGAGAATCTTTTTTGCGCCGCTGGCGCCGACCGCCTCCGCCATGCGGGGCGTGATCTCGCCGAGAATCGCATCCGGGATGATAATGCCAATGGGGCCGACGATGACGTCGGCTTTTTTTGCGTTCACAATGACCGGGTTTTCCCCCGTTGCGCCGCGGTCTGCGCCGCCTTTGAGCATGGCGGCGGTCGCGAGGCTGTTGGTGCCGATGGCGAGAATATCCGAAGACGGATCCAGCGCCTTGAGCTGCTCGGTCAGCATACGGCCCATTTTGCCGCCCTGTCCGTCGATTATCAGAATCATCATAAGCTCCTTATAATTTGGTATGCTATCATTATAGCGGGGAATGAAACGAAAACAAACAAATTTCTCGCGGTTTCACGATGTTTCCGCTATAATAATATAACAGGATATGGAGCATGCCGCGCGCCGTCGGCGTGGATGCGCAAACGCAAAAGGCAAAGCATAGGGAGGAAGCAATGAAAAAGCAGTGGAATTGGAAAAAGATCATCGGGTGGGTATTGTTTGTGGCACTCGCGGGATCGATCGCGTTTTCGGCGATCAAGTTTGCGGTGACGCCTGCGGACGGGATCGTTGTGAACGAAGGCGAGCGGCTTCGCAGCGACTATCTTTTGATGCTTGTGCAATGCACCATGGGCATGGTTGTGATGTTTTTACCGTCTATGCTGGAAAAACGCTGGAATATCGGCATCCCCAACTACATGTATGTGATGTACTTTATTTTCCTGTTCTGCGCGATCTATCTTGGAGAAGTGCGCAATTTTTACTTCGTCTTCCCACACTGGGATACGATGCTGCACGGGTTCTCCGCCGCGATGCTGGGCGCGCTCGGCTTTTCGCTGGTGAGCATCCTCAACGATTCCGAGCGTACCTCCATGCACTTGAGCCCGCTGTTTGTGGGTTTATTCGCATTTTGCTTCGCGTTGTCGGTGGGCGCGCTCTGGGAGATCTATGAGTTTTCGTTCGATGGGCTTTTGCGTATGAACATGCAAAAATTCCGTTTGGAGGACGGCACGGAACTGATTGGACGCGCGGCGCTTTCCGATACGATGAAGGATATTATCACCGACGCCCTCGGCGCCTTGATCGTTTCCCTAATCGGCGCTTCCACAATCCGAAAGAAGAAGGAAGCGCAGCAGGCGTCATAACGCCAGGCAGCGGCGGAAACGACCCGGAAAGGAGACGGCATGGAAACAAGGCGCGTTGCGGTACGTACGATGGTCGAGACGGTGCTGCAATCGGGGAGCCTCTCCCGGGACGCTTCCGCCAAGCGCATGCTGGAGGGAACGCGCGGCCATCAGGCGCTGCAAAGCCTTGGGGAAGCAGGCGTTACCAATGAGGCGCCCGTATCGCTGACCGTATGTGACGACACGCTGGAGCTGACGGTTTACGGGCGCATCGACCGGCTGCATGACTTTTCCCTTGTCGAGGAGATCAAAACAACGCTTTATCCCATGGAAAGCGAGACACAGACCAACCCCCAGCATTGGGCGCAGGTCATGTGCTACGCTTTCTTTTTGTGCAAAAAAGAGAATCTCGACGAGATTGATACCTGCGTGACGTATCTTGACTTGTCGAGCGGCGAGATTACGCGCTTCACCCGGCATCACACGGTGGAGGAGCTCGAGGAAGCGTTCTACGCGCTGTTTTCTGTTTACAAGAGCCGATTGCTTGGAGAGATTTCCCACCGAAAGAGCCTGCGCAACGAAATTGCGAAGGTAAAATTCCCGTATGCGGCCTACCGCGAGGGACAGTATGCTTTGGCGAGCCAAGTCTATATGGCATGCCGCGAAAAAAAGCCGCTGCTGTGCCAGGCGCCGACCGGTACGGGCAAAACCATGGCGGTGCTGTTCCCCGCGCTCAAGGCGATCGGCGAAGGTCTGACGGAGCGGCTGTTCTATCTCACGGCGCGCACGACGCAGCAGACGGCGGCAATCGACGCGGTGTTACTGCTGAACTTGCACACGCTGCGGACGGTGGTGCTCTCCGCACGGGAAAAAAGCTGTGTGTATGATACGCCGATCTGCAAAACCGGCGATTGTCCGCGCGCAACGGGGTATTACGACCGGCTGTCGGACGCGATGAACGACTACGCACAGACGGGCGGGCTGTTGACGCGGGAGCGCGTGCGGGAGCTTGCAGACCGTTATATGCTGTGCCCGTTTGAGCTGTCACTGGATCTGTCGCTTTTGTGCGATGTTGTGATCTGCGATTACAACTATGCGTTTGATCCGCGCGTGCGGCTGCAACGCTACTTTACGCAGGGACGTAAAAAGCAGACGCTGCTGATCGACGAAGCGCACAATTTGCCCGACCGGGGACGGGGGATGTATTCGGCGGCGCTGTGCCGAAAAACGATTGTGTCGGTGCGGCAGTCGATTCCAAAGCCCCTGCGAAAGCGGCCGTTATACGTGGCGCTGACGGCGCTTGTCAAGCGTCTGGAGGAATGCTTCTCCGAGGAGGACGCGCCGCATCGGATGCAGGAATTGCCAACGGCGCTTGTTGAAACGGCGGAGCGGTGCGCCGCGCTGCTGTCGGATGAAGGCGAGCAGGCGGATCGCGCGCTGGCAGGCGGTTTGCAGCTGGATCTGTCGGCGATGGTCTATATTGCCGGCATCTATTCTGCCGAAAATTATGCGATTCTGTGCGACGGCGCAAAGAGCAACCGCCGCGTGAGCCTGTTTTGCACCGACTGTGCCGAAGCGCTGCAAGGCATCTATAAAAAGTGCATGGGCGCGGTGCTGTTTTCGGCGACGCTCACGCCGTTTTCCTTCTACCGCAACCTTTGCGGACTGCCGGAGGACGCGCCGGTGTTTTCGCTGCCGTCGCCTTTTTCGCCGGAACAGCTTTTGGTGCTGCACCGTACGGTCAGCACAAGATACCGTGACCGTGAGCGGACGGCGGAGGCAATCGCCCGCTCGATCAAGGCGTTTTTGGAGAGTCGGGAGAACGGCAACTACCTGATCTACCTGCCCTCGTACGCTTATTTGCATCGGATACAGGACGCTTTAACGGCATGCTGCAACGATCGTATTGTGCTGTTTGCGCAGCAGGAGGATATGCAGGACGAGGATCGGGCGGCGTTCCTCGACCGGTTTTCCGGTGCGCCCACGGGCGTGACCGCCGGGCTTGCCGTGCTGGGCGGCGCGTTTGCCGAGGGGATTGATCTGCCGGAGGAACGGCTTTCCGGCGCGGTGATTGTGGGCGTGGGACTGCCGCAGCTATGCTTGGAGCGGGATACGCTCAAGGCCGCCTACGAAGAAAAATACGGCGACGGCTATGCCTATGCCTACCGTTATCCCGGCATGGGCAAGGTATTGCAGGCGGCAGGACGCATTGTCCGCACGCAAAACGACCGAGGCGTTCTTTTGCTGCTGGACGATCGGTACGGAACAAGGGAATATGCGGCGCTGTTCCCGGCGCTTTGGCGGGTGCAGCGCGTTTGGAATGACGGCGAGATCGAAAGCCGCTGCCGGGCGTTTTGGGAAGGGAAAGCGCTTGCCGAATGTGCAAGGATGGATTACAATAAGCTGCATGATATTTAACATACTTTTGGGGAAAAAGGCGATTCTGTCGGAAGCGGAGGTACAATGAAGCGATTTTTGTGTGTTTTGACGCTTGCGGCGACCCTGACGCTCTCCTTGGAGGGCGGCGCGTGGGCAGCGGCGCGCATCGGCGGCGATCTGGATGAAAACGGCAGTATCACCGCGGCGGACGCCGCAATCGTGCTGCGCGCGGCAGACGGCGCGGTCAAGCTGGACAACGCGTTGTCATCGCTCGCGGATGTTTCCGGCAATCTTTCGGTTTCCAGCGCGGACGCGACGGCGATTTTACTGCGCGCGAGCGGACGGCTGGACGGGTTTGAGACGCTGGTCGGCTATACGGGCGGCGCGCTGCTCGGCGAAAAATATCTGGATAAATTCTCCTATCACGGTATACTTTGCACTGACGACGGGTACCGCAGCGGCAATGTCTCCATTACGATTCGTCTGGACGTGCTGGACAATGCGAGCGCCTATGTTGCGGACGTCTATCTGCGGGATATTACAAGCTTTCGCACGGCGTTTGCAGGGGGCGGCTATGCCTCCGGCAGAGCGTTGCCACAAAAGCTCTCGGCGTCGGTTTCGGCGATCCTTGCGGCAAACGGCGACGGCGTGGCTTCGGACAAAAAGGGGCCGCTCGTCAGAAACGGACGGTGGATCCGGGAAAATATCGAACGGGAATCGGATATTTGCGTATTGTACCGCGACGGCGTGATGGAAACCTATTTGAAAAGAAACCTGCGCGCCGAGCAGCTTTCCGGACGCGACCCGTACCAAAGCTGGGTGTTCGGCCCGGCGCTGCTGGACGGGAACGGACAGGCAAAGAAAGATTTTAACTGTAGCGCGGAGCTGCTGCAATACTCCGCGCGCACAGGGATCGGCTACTATGAACCGGGGCATTATTGCATCGTGGTCGTCGATGCGACGAACGCGGGTCTGTCCATGCGGGAATTCTCGGCATATTTTGCTTCGCTTGGCTGCCGCGCCGCCTACAATCTGCCCGGCGGCGACTCCTCGGTGCTGGCGATGGGCAACAAAACCATCAACCGGCCGCATGACGGCGGAAGAACGACCGCCGATATTTTCTATATAGTCGAACCGCAGCCGTTGGAGCTTGCGGGGTAGCATCAAACAGGACGAGTTTTTCGGCGGCGCGACGCTTGTGAAGAACGGGTTTTGCAAACGCCGTCCGAAGGTCTGATAAAGGAAGCCCGGCGGGTGCGCCGGATTGCGTCAAAGATGGAGAGATACAGACGATGAAGTTCAGGAGAATCCGCTTCTGGTTGTTGATGATGACGCTTTTTGCCGCCTGTGCTGCGGTATCGGGCGCATACGCCGACAGTTTGCCGGGCGATGCTGACGGCGACGGCGCCGTGACCGCGGCGGATGCGGCGGCGGTGCTGCGCGTGTGCACGGGAAAGGCGCGGGAGGATTCCATTGCTGCCGCTGCGTCCGACGTGACCGGCAACAACCGGGTTGATGAAGCCGATGCAAAGGCGATGCTGCTTGCCGCGGCGGGACGGATTTCGTCGTTTGCCGAGTTTACGGAGCGCGTTTCCACCGGTCTGTGCGACGAGACGCTGCTTGACAAGTTCTCCTATACCGGCCAGAGATGGGACGGAGACAACTATTACAGCGATACGGTGTCCGTCACGGTGACAACGGTTGAAACATCACTCGGGAAAAACCTGCCAGTCGCCTATGTGCTGGCGGACATCTACGTGCAGGATCTCAGCTGCTTCCGCACGGCGCTGTCAAACAATACGTTCCATTCCGAACGGCAGTATACCAAGCAGATGGCCGCGGAAAACAACGCGATCGTCGCCATCTCCGGCGATTTTTATGATTTCTCCAAGCGAAAGGGACTGGTCGTGCGCAACGGCGTCTGGTATCGGGAGACGCTGGGCGTGCGCGAGGACGTGATGGTCATGTATTATGACGGCACGATGGAAACCGTGCTTGCGGAGGATGCGGACGTTGACGTGCTGCGGGAAAAGATGCCGTATCAGATCTGGAGCTTCGGCCCGGCACTGTTGACTGCGGACGGCGGAATCCCAGAGCGCTACAACAGCAAGCTCAAGGCGAGAAACCCGAGAAGCGCCATGGGCTATTATGAACCGGGACACTATTGCCTTGTGCTGGTAGACGGAAGAAGAGCCGACTATTCGGTCGGTTTATCGCTGACGGAGCTGTCGGAGCTGTTTCAGTCGCTCGGGTGCAAGGCCGCCTACAATCTGGATGGCGGCGGTACTGCCGTGATGGCGAACGCACAGGGCGTGCTCAGCTATCCGCACGGAAACGGCAGACGGGTCAGCGATATCGTGTATATCGGCGGGCCGACGGCCTTGCCAACGCCGCAACCGCTGCCGGGAAGCGCGAGTCCATCGGCAGAGCTGCCGGAAAGCGCGAGCCCCTCCGCGGACTTGACGGAGGAAACGCCGGCGCCGTAATTTCATCGGATCGTTATTTGTCAAACAGCGACAGCTGTGTATCCAGTTCGGTTGGGAATTTTCGAAGATAGCGGAATATCTCCTCCGAATGATACACAATGCCGCTGTTTTTGCATTCGGTGACAAATGACTGCATGAGCGCGCGGCTGTTGGGCGAGGGAAGCTCGTATGCCAAACCGTAGGTCGCTTCGTATTTTTGCCGCAGCCCGGGAAAGTGCAGATCGAGCTGACGGTAATAGTATTCACGGTCGCCTTCGCGCAAGGTCAGTCCCATGCCGAATGTCAAGATACCGTAAACGGAGGCCTTCCTGCAGGCGCGCACGATGGAGAGGACATTCTCCTCCGTATCATTGATGAACGGGAGGATGGGACAGAGCCAGACCACCGTGGGGATCCCGTTTTCATGCAGGACGGAAAGTGCGTCCAACCGCTGCGAGGTGCAGGCAACGTGCGGCTCGACGATGCGGCAGAGCGCGTCGTCGAACGTGGTGATGGTGATTTGCACGACGCATTTTGCCTGCGCGTTGATCCTTTTGAGCAGGTCGAGATCGCGCAGGATCGCGGGGGACTTCGTCTGTATGGCAAGCCCGAAGCCGTAGCGCGCGATGATCTCAAGGCATTTTCTGGTATAGCCGATCTCTTGTTCAAGCGGCAGATACGGATCGCACATCGCCCCTGTGCCGATCATGCAGCGGCGGCGCTTACGCCGGAGCGCTGCCTCCAAAAGCTGCGGCGCGTTTGCTTTTATCTCCACATCCTCAAAGGCGTGCTCCATGTGATAGCAGGCGCTGCGCGCGTCGCAATAGATGCAGCCGTGCGTACAGCCCCGATAGATATTCATGCCGTTGTTGGCGCTGAGGATCGTCGCTACAGTTTGATAGTGCATACTGCCTCCTGATGCGACCAGTATAACACGCCGCAATGACGGAAAAAAGTTTTTCAAGAGGTGTTGACAGGACAGTCTCAATGGTGTATAACTGTATTAGATGATTAGAACACTAGAACAGAGGTACACCGAAAGGAGGAATTACGGTTGGCATGGCAATTTTCATCCCAACAGCCCATTTACCAACAGATCGTCTCCTACATTGCGCAGGGGATCATCTCCGGCAAGTATCCGATGGGAGAGAAGCTGCCCAGCGTGCGGGATTTTGCGCTGGAGGCTTCGGTGAATCCCAACACGATGCAGCGGGCGCTGACGGAGCTTGAGATCATGGGGTTGATTACGACGCAGCGAAACAGCGGACGAAGCGTGACGACGGAGGAAGACGTGATTCGAAAAGCAAAACAGGAACGGGCGGAGGCGCTCGTGGCTACGTTTTTAAACGAGATGCAGTCCATCGGTTATTCGCGGGAGGATACGGTGGCGCTGATCGGCAAGGATTGCAGCAAGGAGGGGAAAGGCAACGATGGACACGATTCTTAATTGTCAGAATCTTTCCAAAAATTACGGCGGCGTGCTGGCGCTCAACAATGTCACCTTGACGCTGCCGGAGGGAAAGATCATTGGACTGCTGGGGCCAAACGGGAGCGGCAAGACGACGCTGCTCAAGATCGTCGCAGGACTTTTGACGCCGACGGCCGGCTACGCGGCGGTGGACGGGAAAAAGATCGGCACGGAAACCAAGGCGCTCGTTTCGTACCTGCCGGAGCGGAATTATTTGCCGAACTGGATGACGGTGACGGACTGCCTGAACTATTTTCAGGATTTCTTCCAGGATTTTGACCGCGCACGTGCGGTGGAGATGCTCCAAAAGCTCCATGTGCCGGAAAAGGCGCGCATGGTCACGCTTTCAAAGGGCACGCGTGAGAAGGTGCAGCTGGTACTGGTCATGCCGCGGCGCGCGCGGCTGTATCTGCTCGACGAGCCGATCGGCGGCGTGGATCCCGCAACGCGTGATTACATTCTGGAGACGATCGTGCGCAACTATGACGAAAAGGCGACGATCCTGATCTCCACGCATCTGATCGCAGATGTGGAGAAGGTGCTGGACGAATTTATCATGCTCAAGGAAGGGCGTGTGATGATGCACGACAGCACGGACAATATCCGTGAGACGCAGGGGCGGTCGCTTGACGAACTGTTCCGGGAGGTATTCAGATGCTAGGAAAGCTTTTCAAACATGATTTTCACGCGCTTTCGCGTACACTTCTGCCGCTGCATCTCGGCGTCCTCGGCGCGGGACTGATGGCGTGCGTTATGATGACCGTCGCGCTGCGCGTTGGCAGCAACGCGGACTTTTCGGTGCTCGGCATGATGATGAGCGTCATGTCCGGCGCGGGTTCGGTTCTCCTGATCGTCGCGGTGGTCGCGTCTGCGCTGATAACGCTGCTGCTGGTGGTCGGACGCGTCTATAAAAACCTCATGAGCGACGAGGGCTATCTAACCTTTACACTGCCGGCAACGGCGGGGCAGCAGCTCTGGTCAAAGCTCTTGACCGGACTTGTGTGGGTCGTCATCAATGCGCTCGTGATCGTTCTGGTGATGGTGCTGTATGCGCTCTTTGGAACCAACAGCACGGGCGTCCTGAATGTGGATATCTGGGAGGGGCTGTCGCAGCTGGTACCGTCGCTGGGCGGCTTGACGCAGGAGTATCAGGGCACGCCGCTGCTTATCCTGCAGCTTGTTGTGCTGGCGATTACCGCCGGCGCGCAGACGCTGCTGCAACTGTACCTTGCGGTGATCCTCGGCTGCACGCTCGCCAAGAAACACAAGGTCATGGCAGCCATCGGCTTTTGGTTTGCGATCAATATCGTGCGCAGCATCGTTATGACGCTGCTGGGCGCCGGGCTGTTGATCTTCGGCACGGAGCTGGCGAACGTTCACATGACGGACGCGCTGGCGCTGGGGCTTGTGCAGGGATCTCTCTTTGGAAACATCCTGCTGGCGCTGCTGTGGAGCGCGGCGTTCTTCCTTTCGGCGCGGGCGCTGCTGAAAAACAATCTTAATTTGCAATAGGATTGCAAATGCGGGTCAATCAACCGGACGGATCGGATCTGCCGGATACAGACAACAGGCGGCGGCTGCCCACGGGCGACTGCCGCTTGTTTCCATTTTGCGCGGGCGCTATCGAGCGGCAACGGGAGGTGCGGCGGCTTTGCCCGATGCACAAGCAGACGGAATGCCGCGGCGGATCGATTCAAACCGTTTTTTGTTGCGCGTGGGTCGCGGCTTGTTTATAATAGGAGAATCCCATGAGAGGAAGACTGCATGAAACGTGTTTTAGGCTGTATCCGCAGGGCGGATGAACGATACCATATGATCGAGGACGGCGACAAGATCTGTGTCGGCGTCTCCGGCGGCAAGGATTCGCTGCTTTTGATGGAGGCGATGAAGCTCTATCAGAAATTTTCCTATGCAAAATTCGACGTCTGCGCCGTGATGCTGGATATTGGCTTGAAGCGGCAGGATACATCGCGCGTGGAAGCCTTTGCCGAAAAGATCGGCATGGATTTTGAGGTTATTCATACCGACATCGGCAAGGTCGTGTTTGAGTACCGCGAGGAGCGCAGTCCCTGCGCGCTCTGCGCCAAGCTCCGCCGAGGCGCTCTGAACACCGCCGCCGTGGAACGGGGCTGCAACAAGGTCGCGCTCGGGCACAACCGCGAGGATGTGCTGGAAACGTTCTTTATGAGCATGCTCTATGAGGGACGGATCAACACCTTTGCGCCGGTGACGTATCTGTCCCGCAAAAAGGTGACGATCATCCGACCGCTGATCTTTCTGCCGGAAAAATACGCGTTGGCGCTGTCCAAGCAGCGGGAGCTGCCGGTGCTGCCCGCCAACTGCGACATCGCAGGGCATACCAAGCGCGAGGAAGCAAAGCAGCTGATCCAGCATATCTGCACGCTCGTACCCGATGGTGAGGAGAAAATGATGCACGCGCTGGTCAACACCGAAAAATATGGGCTTTGGGATCGGATGAAGCTTCCGCCGGAGGACGGCGGCGAGGCTGGATCCATATAAAGGATATGCTCGGAACGCAACCTTTTTAAGCTGTCGTTCGTGTTTATCGTATCAGGAATGGGAGGGATTCGGAAATGAAGAAGATCATTTGCATTGCCGTCTGCTGCCTGCTTTTTTGCGCCGCGGCATGCGCAAAGCCCGTGCCGGCGTCCGAGCAGCCGGAAAATACGGCGGAGCTTGTGAATCCGATGAAGGAATTTGCCACCGCGGAGGAGATGAATAAAGCAATCGACGTCTATCTGCTTCCGCCTAAGGGCGCGGAGGAGACGGTGTTCTCCACGATTGCCGATTATCTTGCCGATATTCGTTTTGTGCTGGACGGAAAGAATTACTGCCTGCGGGCGGCGGCGGGAAACGATCAGGATATTTCGGGCGTCTATGAGACGTTTGAACAGGACGCGATCGGTCTTTGCGTGGACGGTACCGCTTACAGCGCCTGCTTTGACATGAAATTCATCGTTGACGGCGGCGCGTTGGTCACATGGGAGATGGAAAATGTGAGCTATTCGCTCTATGCGCCTGATGAAACGGAGCGCGGCGACGACTGCGCTGCAATCAAGACGGCGATGGCGGTTATGGAAACGATGTTTGCCGAAGCGTAATTTGCGGCAAAGCAGGGCGTGCTTGGGACAATCCAAAAAAGAACGCATCAAAAGACTCCGCGTGATTTTTCACAGCGGAGTCTTGATTGCTAACTATCCTTATGGGGTATCAGTGCAATGTGATTTGCTTTGTCAGTCTGCAACGTAGGGCAGCAGAGCGACGATGCGGGCACGCTTGATTGCGATTGCCAGATCGCGCTGATGCTTTGCGCATACGCCGCTCATGCGGCGGGGCATGATCTTGCCGCGTTCGGTCGTGAACTTCTCAAGGGTATGAATATCCTTGTAATCGATGCTCGTGGCCTTATCAACGCAGAACTTGCAGACCTTGCGACGGCTCCGTCTCGGACGGGGACGCATTTTTCTGTCTTCCATGGTGCAAGCCTCCTATTCTGAAAAATTAAAAGGGGATATCGTCTGCCTGAATGTCGGTAAATCCGGCCAGATCCTTGGGATCTGCCTGCGGACGCGGTGCGGAATAACCGCTGTTGTCGCCGCCTTCGCCCTGTGAACGGGGGGTCAGGAACTCGACTTCGTCCGCGGAAACATCCAGGGACATGCGGGTGGTGCCGTCTTTGGCTTCATAGGTGCGGGCCTGCAGCTCTCCGATGACCGCGACCTTGCGTCCTTTGGCAAGATAGCGCGCACACGTTTCGCCAAGCTGGCGCCACGCGTTGATGCGGAAGAAATCGGTTTGCTTTTCGCCGCCCTGCGACGCGAAACGGCGGTTCACGGCGATGGTGAAGGAGCATACGGTCACGCCGTTGGACGTGGATCGTGTCTCGGGATCATGCGTGAGGTTGCCGATCAATGTGATCTTATTCATACTTCAAGCCACCTTTCCGTAGTTGATGGTGCGTCTTATTCGGTTACGCTTCCTTGCGGGTGACGAGGAAACGAAGTACCTTTTCGTCGTTCTTCAGATTACGCTCCAGCTCCCTGGGGAACTCCGGCGCACTGTTGAACGACATCAAGACGTAATAGCCCTCGGTCTTATAATCGATCGCATAGGCCAGCTTGCGCTTGCCCCACTCATCGATACCGACGACTTCTGCATTGTTCGACTCGGCGATTCCTTTGAATTTTTCGACGGCTGCGCGGGTGCTTTCTTCGTCCATTTCGGGAACGAGGATATACAGAGCTTCGTATTGATTCATTCTTTTCACCTCCTTATGGTCTGTTGGCGCTGCTTCCATGCAGCGCAAGAAGGACGTTAGCGGATGAGAGTATAGCATATTCACAAACAAAAAGCAAGGAGAAAACCTTGCTTTTCGCGCTGTTTTTGGGGCGTTTTTCTCATTTTCCGGCAAGCTTTCGGATGGCTTCGGCCATCACTACGGTGTTGAAGCGGATATCCGAAAGCGCCATGGATTCGTTTGGCATATGGCATTCGGAATGCTCGCCTTCCTTAATCAGACCGAAGGCGACGGCGTTTTCAAACCCGCGCGCATAGGTGCCGCCGCCGATGGACAGCGGTTTTGCCCGATGTCCGATGTTTTCCTCATAGATGGACAGCAGCGTTTTGACCAGCTCTGAATCCGGCTCGATAAAATGTCCCGGCGTATTCTTGATCGTTGCGCGCGTAAAGCCTATGGCTGCAAAGGCGCCGTCCGTCTTTTCGGTCAGATGCGCATACGGGCAGACGAAGGGATAGCGGGAATCCAGCGTCAGGCAGACGTTGTCGGCGTCCCAGACGAGCATATCCGGAGACAGCGTCAGATGCCCGGAAGCGTCGCGGATATCCAGACCGAAGCCCTCGCCGTGCTTGTCGTAGTTCAGCAGCGCGTGGAGCGCGGACGCTGTGAGCAGGTCGTCCTCCGCCAGCGGCTGCTGCGAGAGAATATCCAGCAGGCAGAGCATGGCGTTTTTGGCAAGCCCCGGCTGGGAGGCGTGTCCGCCGTAGCCCTTGACCGAGATGGTGTTGCCACAAAAGTCTGCCGTAAAGCCGTCGGGAACCTTGCAGGGCACGGCGGGAACATTCAGCGTCGCCGCAGCTTCGCCGGGGATGACGTTTGGCGCGATGCCGCAGGAGATCTGAACGCCGCTGCCGGAGAGCGGTTTGCGGTACTGCATCTGGCAGATGCTCATCTCGGAGTTGACAAGCGGATAATCGCCGTCGGGCGTAAACGCCATGGTCGGCATGGGCTCGGTCTTTTTGTAACGGTCGATGCACGCCCAGCCCAGTTCCTCGTCGCAACCGAAAAACAGGCGGACGCGGCGCTTGAGCGGGATGCCGGCCTCTTTGACGGCGGCAAGCGCATACAGCGCGGAGATGGCAGCGCCTTTGTCGTCCAGCACGCCCCGACCGATCAGACGACCGTTCTTGACGACCGGCTCAAACGGATCGCCGTCCCAGCCGGTGCCGGCGGGAACCACGTCCAGATGCGCCATAATCATGAGCATTTCGTCGCCTTCGCCGTAATCCACCGTGCCGCAGTAGCCGTCCAGCGACTGCGTTTTTTCAAATCCCAACCGGTTGGCAAGAGCCAGCGTGTAATGCAGCGCATCGTGCACGTGCCGCCCGAGCGGCATGCTGTCCTCGGCTTTGCCGCGGCTGACGCTGGGGATGCGGATGAGGTTTTTCAGCGCCTCGAGCTGCTCGTCCATCTTGGAATCGATCCATTGCTTCATATCACAAAACTCCTTTGAGAATATCGCTCTTTTTATTATTGTAGGCGGATGTGTGAAAAAATGCAATGGCGGCGCATTTGCTGGCGGGAAAATCAGGGAAGGGTTCGATTTATGGATCAGCAAAACACGGCGCCGTTTCGTAGCGCCGTGCTTAGAGGAGGACGAACGTTGGATCATGCCGCTTTGCGATTTTGGATACGGCAGGATGCGCTGCCGGTGCCGGCGGAATATTTCAATTGACGAGAGACAGCATGACCTGTTGGCAGGATTGGACGTTGTTTTCCAGATCTCGGAGATAACTAGTGAGGTTTGACACCTTTACAATGGAATTCATGGACAGAAATTCGGTGTTGATGCGTACCAGCTGCTTGAAGCAGCTGACGGCGGAACGAAATTTTTCGTATTGCCCCGCATGCTGCTCGCGCATGGCGGCAATCTGCGCCCGCAAAGCGTCGTTTTCCGCTTGCAGTGCGGCGACCAGCTCCGTATGCGAGCTTTCTCCGTACTGACGTCTCAGACGCGCGCCGTTGATGGCGGAAACCGCCAGCGTACCGAGACACTCCAGCAGCGCGCCAATATCGAGATCATCAACCTCCGAAAGCTCGGCGACGACTGCCGCCGCCGTCACGCTGAGATCCTGCGGCTGCTTTCTGGGCCGTCCGACCTTGCGTCTGCCGGGCTGCCCGAGATAGGGGTCGGCACAACAGATCCCGGCTTGACGCAGCCGCTCCAGAACGCGCTGTACCATGGCGGGATTGCTCTTGAGCAGAGAGCGGTACTTGTTTTGGTAACGCAGCATGGCGCGCGTATCGCCGCCGCCAAGGCGCATTGTGCAGGCGCGCACCGATTCTCCGGCGGAGAGCGCCGTGAGTACGGATACGAGCAGCTGCTCGGATTCCGCTTCCGTGAACGACACAAATGCGGGACTGTGACGGCTTGCCGCGTCCGTGTCCCGCTTTACCCGTGCGTAGTAGTAATTGCGCACGCTGTTGGGCTGGCGCCCGGTCTGCTCCGCGACCGCGTCAAAAACGCGCTTGAGCGGGATGCCGTCCTTTTGCGCGGCTTCCGTCTGCGCAAACAGGTCGTTGTCCTCGGCCGTGCTCCAACCGGCGCGAGCTTTTCCGATTCGTTGTTGATACATCCGTATTCACCTCATATTGATGTTGCTGCAGCGAGTATTGCCGGAAAAAATCAGGTTCATACATGTTTCAGTGCAATATATGAATGTGCTTGCTTGTCTGATTCGACATTGCGGGTGCAGAGCAGCAAAACGGACGTTTTACGGGGCAGTGCCATGCAAAGGCAGGCAAACAACTCAATATTGTTATATCGATATTGGAATACCGATATAACCGATATAGATTTCCGTTCTGTATGAAGCGCGGTTACAATGGAAACATAAAAGAGCGGGGCGGACACCCCAATGAGAAAACAGAAAAATCACAGGAGGATATGACATATGGCAAGATTCACTTTACCGAGAGATCTGTATCATGGAAAGGGTTCCCTGGAAGCGCTGAAAACCTTTGAGGGCAAGCGCGCGATCGTTTGCGTCGGCGGCGGCAGCATGAAGAAATTCGGTTTCCTCGACCGTGCGGTTTCTTATTTAAAAGAGGCGGGCATGGAAGTGGAACTGTTTGAAGGCATTGAACCCGATCCTTCCGTCGAAACCGTTATGAAGGGCGCGGACGCCATGATTCAATTCCACCCCGACTGGATCATCGCCATGGGCGGCGGCTCCCCGATCGACGCGGCCAAGGCGATGTGGATCAAATACGAGTATCCGGAAGTCACCTTTGAGGATATGTGCAAGGTGTTCGGTCTGCCGAAGCTTCGCAAAAAGGCGCATTTCTGCGCGATCTCGTCGACCTCCGGCACAGCGACCGAGGTCACGGCTTTCTCGATTATTACCGACTATACCAAGGGCATCAAGTACCCCATCGCGGACTTTGAGATCACGCCGGACGTCGCCATCGTCGATCCGGATCTGGCGGAAACCATGCCCAAGAAGCTCGTTGCGCACACCGGTATGGACGCGATGACCCACGCGGTCGAAGCGTATGTATCCACGGCAAACAGCGATTTTTCCGATCCGCTGGCGATCTTTGCCATCAAGATGATCCAGAGCGATCTCATCGATTCCTACAATGGCGACATGGCAAAGCGTGACACGATGCACAACGCGCAGTGCCTGGCGGGTATGGCGTTCTCCAACGCCCTGCTCGGTATCGTCCACTCCATGGCGCATAAGACGGGCGCGATCTTTGCAGATTACGGCGCGCACATCATCCACGGTGCGGCAAACGCCATGTACCTGCCCAAGGTCATCGCCTTCAACGCCAAGGACGCCACCGCCAAGAAGCGCTACGGCGTAATCGCGGACTATATGGGACTCGGCGGCAAGAACGACGACGAAAAGGTCGCGTTGCTGATTGCCTACCTGCGCAAGATGAACGACGAGCTGAACATCCCGCACTGCATCAAAAACTATGGCGCGGACAGCTACCCGACCGAGAACGGCTTCGTGCCGGAGAAGGTATTCCTCGAAAGACTGCCCGAGATCGCCAAGAATGCTATTGCAGACGCATGCACCGGCTCCAATCCCCGTCAGCCCAGCCAGAAAGAGATGGAAGAGCTGCTCAAGTGCTGCTACTACGATACGGAAGTCGATTTCTAAGAAACAGCGTGTATTCTCCTCAGGCACCAAGGTGCCAAAAAATCGGGCGTGCAAAGTACCGTTGCACGCCCGATTACTCTGTCGAAAAACGGTCTTTTTCGACAGGACAACCGTTTCTTGCCTAAAACCCTGCGGGTTTCCGGGCGGCAAGAAACACAGGGAAACCGCCCGAAGCGGGCGATCCGTTTCGGCGCACAGGTCGCCGAAGCCGGAATATAGCCTTCAGGGACTGCGGGCCTTGAACTGTCGGAGAATATTTGCAAAAAAAAATCGGGCGTGCAAAGTACCGTTGCACGCCCGATTCGCTTTTTTCTATTATATTGAAGCTGCAAACAAACGGCGGTTACAGCCCGAGACTTTCGTGAACCTGCTGCATGCCCTTGAGCGTTTCGGAAATGACGTCGTCGAGCGACATGTCCAGCATGTCGCAGCCGTTTTGAATCACGTCGCGGTTGACGCCCGCGGCAAAGGAGGGCGCCTTGTATTTTTTCTTGATACTCTTCAGCTCCATATCCATCACGCTGCGGGAGGGGCGCATGTAGGCGGCGGCGGTGATAAGACCGGTCAGCTCGTCGATGGTGTAGAGGACGATCTCCATTTTCTTTTCCGGCTTCACCTCGGAGCAAAGTCCCCAGCCGTGGCTGCATACGGCATGGATAAAGTCCGCGTCAAAGCCGGCGTCCTCGAGCAGCTTCGGCGCGACGGCAAGGTGCTGTTCGGGCCATTTTTCGTAGTCCACGTCGTGTAAAAGCCCTACGATTCCCCAATAGGCTTCGTCCTCCCCCAGCAAATTTGCAAAATGGCGCATGACGCTCTCGACGGCATAGGCGTGCTTTGTGAGCGCGTCGGTCGCGTTGTATTGTGAAAACAGCGCCAGCGCTTCTTCTCTTGTTTTCATGGTAAAACAGGGATCTCCTTTGTTCGAATTTGCCATTATCATAACAGAAAATCAGAAAAAAGCGAACGGTTTCTCAAAAAATCGCTTGACAGCTTGACAGGCAGGTGTTATCATTCAAAATTGACTCATGATGGATATACTGTGGGATTATGCCCAGAAGTGTCTACGAAATGCGGGGTTTTCGCATGGGGCTGACGGCATTTGGGAATGCTTCACAGCAAAGGAAAAAACAGGACAAACTGGCAGACAACGAATCAGCAAAATCAGTGATGCGGCTTCGCATCGGCAAGGGGTGAACGCGATGATGCACGACGTCAAAATGGGCAGACAAACGCGAAAGAGCTTCTCCAGAATTCGGGAAGTACTGGACATGCCGGATCTCATCGAGATCCAAAAGAATTCCTACTACCGTTTTCTTCGGGAGGATCTGCGCGAGGTTCTGGACGAGATTTCTCCCATAACGGATTATTCCGAGAAGCTCGTCTTGGAATTCACGGACTATAAGATCGATTTGGATAAACCCAAGTACTCGATGGAAGAAAGCAAGGAGCGCGACGTAAACTATGCCGCGCCGCTGCGCGTATCCGTCCGTCTGATTAACAAGGACACGGGCGAGGTGAAGCAGCAAGAGGTGTTCATGGGCGATTTCCCGCTGATGACGCCTTCCGGTACGTTTATCATCAATGGCGCGGAGCGCGTCATCGTCTCCCAGTTAGTCCGTTCGCCCGGCGTCTATTTTTCAGAAAGCTTCGATAAGGTTGGCAAGCAGCTCTTTGCCGCGCAGGTGATTCCGAATCGTGGCGCCTGGCTGGAATATGAGACTGACTCCAACGGCGTACTTTATGTCAAGATCGACCGGCAGCGCAAGGTGCACATCACTTCGCTGCTGCGCGCCATCGGCTATGGCTCCAATGCCGAGATTCTCGACCTGTTGGGCGAGGACGAGCGCCTGAACGCAACCCTTGCAAAGGATACGACCAAATCCGCCGCCGACGGCTTGTCAGTCTCCTGCTTGAGCAGGATAAGCCCGATG
>CAZWUK010000021.1:0-545 GCA_964636685.1 uncultured Oscillospiraceae bacterium | reverse complement strand
TCTACAAGCGCCAGCGCCCCGGCGAGCCGCCGACGGAGGAGAGCGCACGCTCCCTGCTGAATTCGCTGTTTTTCGACAAGCGCTATGATTTGGCGCGCGTCGGACGTTATAAATACAACAAGAAACTCGCGCTGCGCACCCGTATTATGGGTCACGTGGCAGCCGACGCCATTGTTTCCCCGCTGACCGGCGAGCTTTTGGCAGAGGCCGGCGAAACCATCGACCGCGAAAAGGCCGCTGAGATTCAGAAGGCGGGCGTCAATGCGGTATGGCTTCTGGTTGGCGAAAACCGCGTCAAGGTCGTGGGCAACAACTTTGCGCCTGCGGACGCCTATCTGCCGTTCCCGGCGATTGACGCCGGACTCAACGAAGAAGTCCATCTGCCCACGCTGCTGGCGCTGCTTCCCGAGATGGAGGCGCTTGACGGTGAGAGAGCGCAAAAGGATTTCCTGCATAAGAAGTATTATGATCTGATCCCGCGCCACATCATCCCCGATGATATGGTGGCGTCGGTGTCCTACCTTGTCGGCATGCCTTACGGCATC